>JALULU010000251.1 GCA_027040585.1 Acidobacteriota bacterium
AGAGGATAAGAGAATATAGATATAGCAGTTTTCATGAGATGAGGGATAAGGAAGAGATATTAAAGAATCCCAATTTTAAGAGGTATATATCGGAGAAGATAGATTATTTTACAAAGAGTGAGATATTGTGTGAGAGGGGGTTTTTAAAGATAGTGGATAGATTTTTAAATTTTAAAGAAAGGGAGAAATTAGCCCTTAAAGTACAGTTTTATTGAGAATGGAAAGTTAAGTAAATAAATTTAAAAAAGTTGTGTAAAGGATTTGGAAAGTATATAGAGATTAAAGGGGAAAGTGTATTTTTAAATAGGATTTTAACTCAAAAAAGGTTAATCATTTATAATAAAATTTGTTTATTTAAATAAAAACCATCCATATAATCCGCATATTCCATATTTTTTGCTTTTAACAAATGAATTTTACTTATTAATTATTTTCAAATTGAGGTCTGTCCCCAATAAAGGTCCACACCCACACCACAGAAAAAATACACAAAAAATATTGAGGTCTGACCCCGAAAATCTATGACCCCGAAAATCTATGAAAAATTTTATATAACAGTGTGTTTTTTTTAGAAGTAAATTCTAAAAACAATTTTTTAAAAACGTTTAAGGTGTTATAATTTCTACTATGGTGAAAGATTATTTAGAATTTTACTTAAATGGGAAAAAAGTTGAGTATCCAATTTCCAAATTAAAGGGTTTTACCCTGCTTGACTTTTTAAGGGAAAACTTAAAATTTACTGGCACAAAAAAAGGTTGTTCTGAAGGGGACTGTGGTGCATGTACAGTTGTTATTGGTGAGTTTTCACCCTTAAAAGAGAAGGTTGTTTATAATACCGTGACCTCCTGTATATATCCCGTTTTTAAAGTAGATGGAAAGCACGTAATTACAATTGAAGGACTTGGTGAAAATGGTGCACTTCATCCAATCCAGGAGTCCTTTTTAGAGCACCATGCCGTACAGTGTGGATTTTGCACCCCTGGAATTATTATGAGTTTTTTTGGACTACTTTTGAACAACCAGAGTCCCTCTCAAAATGAGATATTAAAGGCATTGTCTGGAAATCTTTGTAGATGTACTGGATATAAGGCAATAAGGGAAAGTTGCTTTGATCTATCTAAAAGAACCTTTAAAAAGCCAGGGTTTCTTACTGAAATTGAAGGTAAATTGAAAGAGAATTCAGAGGATTTGGAATTTAAAAATTTGCCTGAAATATTTCCCTTTAAAAGATACCTTATACCATCAAACCTTAAAAGTGCCCTCAAAATTATAAGTGAGTCAAATGATTTTAAAATCCTAAATGGCTCCTCAGATTTTTTTGTCTATTTAAACAGGGAACTAAATTCTCCTGAAACATTAATTGACATTTCTAAGATAGCTGAACTCAAGTTCATTAAAAATGAAAATGGAATTTTAAGATTTGGGGGAAATATAACCTTTTCTGAGTTAATTGACTATTTTAGGGAAAAGAAATTTAATAGAAATTTTATAGATATTTTTGAAATAGTGGGGTCGGGTCAGATTAGAAATTCAGGCACCCCGTCTGGAAATATATCTAACGCTTCTCCCATTGCAGATGGAGCAGTTTTCTTACTTTCACTTGATGCAATTCTTACTCTAAAAAATTTTAGGGGTGAGAGAAAAGTATATTTAAGGGATTTTTATAAAGGCTATAAGGATACAGTTCTAAATTCTGATGAGATAATTTCTGAAATAGAATTTAACATCCCCAATGGAGAAATTTCATATCTAAAAACCTCAAAGAGAAAAGAGGTTGATATTGCAAGTGTAAACTCATGTCTCTTTTTAAACTTTAAGGGCAGTAATATCCTTGATTTAAGAGTATCTTTTGGGGGTGTTTACCCATATCCAGTCAGGATTTTTAGATGTGAGGATTTTATAAAAGGTAAAGAATTGAATTTAGAAAATATCTTAAAACTTGCAGAGATTTGTCAGGATGAAGTGAAACCTATTTCAGATGTTAGAGGAAGCGATAAGTTTAGAAAACAACTTGT
>JALULU010000252.1 GCA_027040585.1 Acidobacteriota bacterium
ATGAAAAAGAAGTTGAAATAAAAACAGATCCAGAAAAACCTTATTTAGCTTATGTTTTTAGAACTATTGCAGACCCATTTGCTGGAAGGATTACAGTTTTTAAGGTAATAAGGGGAAAAATTTCTTCGGATACAACAATTTATAATGTTAATAAAAAGACAAATGAAAGACTTGGCTCACTCCAGGTTATGCAGGGCAAAAATTCCACATCCCTTTCTGAAGCCATGGCAGGGGACATTGCAGCGGTAGCAAAATTAAAAGTTACTGAAACAGGACATACGCTTGCTGATACATCGGAACCTTACATTTTTACACCCCTTAAATACCCTGAACCTGCAATAAGTTTTGCCATTGAGCCAAAGAGCAGAGGTGATGAGGATAAAATCGGAAATGCCCTTGCAAGGTTAAAAGAAGAGGATCCAATGATAAAATTCCAGAGAGATCCCCAGACAAAGGAGTTACTCCTTTCAGGTACTGGTCAATTACACGTCGAGGTTACTGTTGACAGAATGAAAAAGAGATATGGTGTTGAAGTCAATCTTAAAACCCCAAAGGTTCCCTACAGGGAAACAATTACAGCAAAAGCAGACGTTCAAGGGAAGCATAAGAAACAGACTGGTGGACATGGTCAATATGGAGATTGTAAAATCATTATGGAACCACTTGAAAGGGGAAAAGGATTTGAATTTGTGGACAAGATATTTGGTGGCGCCATACCAAGGCAATACATACCTGCAGTTGAAAAGGGAATTGTAGAAGCAGCAGAAAAGGGTTATTTGGCTGGATATCCTGTTGTAGATTTTAAAGTTACACTTTATGACGGGTCATACCACGAAGTTGATTCTTCAGAAATGGCTTTTAAAATTGCAGCATCACTTGCCTTTAAAAAAGCAATGGAACAGGCAAAGCCTGTTTTGCTTGAACCCATAATGAAAATTGAAGTTTATGTTCCAGATGAACATGCTGGAGATATTATGGGAGACCTCAATTCAAGAAGAGGTAGAGTTCTTGGAATGGAAGCCAAAGGAAAAATGCAAGTTATAAAAGCTATTGTACCACTTGCTGAAATGTTAAATTACCAGCCAGACTTAACATCTATGACAGGTGGTAGAGGCTCATTTACTATGGAGTTTTACGGATATGAGATAGTACCACACAACATTCAGGAAAAAATTATAGAAAAGGCAAGGAAAGAAAAGGAAGAGGCTGGAAAATAAATTTTAAGGGGATTTTTTAATCCCCTTTTTTAAAAAAATATGCTACCAGAACTATTTAAATTTGGTCCAATAACAATTTCTCCTTATGGAATACTGGTAACAACTGGCTTCATTCTTGCAATTTTTTTGGCTAAATATAACGCTACCCACAGAGAAAGTTTAGATGGTAATTTAATCTTTGACTTTGGTGTTGGTCTTGCTCTAAGTGCATTAGTTGGGGCAAAAATCCTGCTTATCTTTACAGAACCCTACTTTTATAAAAATCCTTCTCACATCTTCTCAATGGATTTTTTAAGGTCTGGTGGAGTTTTTTACGGCGGATTTATAGGGGCACTATTTTATGCAATTTACTATATAAAAAAACACAATCTTCCAGGTTATAAAACCGCTGATTGCTTTGGAAGTGCAATCCCCCTGGGACACACCTTTGGAAGGATCGGATGTTTTACAGCTGGGTGCTGTCATGGGAAATACTGTTCAATTAATTTTCTTGCAGTAAAATTTACAAACCCCCACTGTCAGGTTGAGCCATCTTTACTTGGAAAACCCATCTACCCAACACAGTTAATGGAAGCTGCGGGTAATTTTTTAATTTTTTTATTCCTCTTTAAATTACACAAAAAAAAGAAGTTTGATGGACAGATTATTTTGCTCTATGTAATTCTTTATGGTACTTTGAGATTTCTACTTGAGTTTATTAGAGGAGATCAGAGGGGTTGGGTAATTGAAAATGTACTTTCAACATCTCAATTTATAGCACTCATTTTAGTTCCTGCGGCAATCTA
>JALULU010000253.1 GCA_027040585.1 Acidobacteriota bacterium
GGAACTACGCATATAAAACTTATTTAAAATAAACCGACCACTACTGATGATTTAAAAAATTTGTCGTCTATTACTGAATTGTCAACCAAATGGAAACAAAATATTATTGATTTGATATTTACAATTTCTTTTTCAAACAAAGTGTTAGAGGATAAATATCCAAAAGCAAAAGGATTACTATTCTCTTTTTTAGTAATGTGTTTCTTATAAAATAATCAGGTGCATGCACCTTGAATTGCACTTAGCAATCGGCCAAAGTGCATTTTAGCACCCTTGGTTATCAAAAAACAATTGATAAAATTATTTTTAAAAACCTGATTTAAATCATGCTTTAGTGCATCAGTTATTTTAAAAACCGCCCTGCCAGTCGGAAGCTATGATGTACAAAAAAGAGTTACAAGCTTGCCACCATCTACCGGTTCTGATAAAAGATATCAGGCAAATTTACAATAATATTTTTCCGAAATTTGATAATCAGGTATGGCAGTCTGAGAATCACCAGATCTGCCTCATGGCGGTTATATGGATCATAAAAAAATAATTCTTGCTTCTGAATCTCCAAGAAGAAAAGATCTTCTTGAACAGGCTGGTATTGACTTTATTGTAATACCTTCCAGCATCAATGAATCAGATTTTTCAAAGGAGAAACCCTCAGATTATGTCAAAAAACTGTCTGCAGCAAAGGCATTGGATATTGCTGAAAAATACCCAGAAGCATGGGTTATCGGGGCTGATACTATTGTTGTGATTGACGGGACAATACTTGAAAAACCTGAATCCAGAGAACATGCCGTAAAAATGCTTAAAAGGCTGAGCAATAGAGTTCATCTCGTTTATACCGGCTTTGCTCTGTGTTGCAAAAACAGCAGCCGTATTATAAAGAAAAGCATAAAAACAGAAGTTAAATTTAAAAAACTGTCCGCAAAAGAGATAGAATGGTATGTTAATTCGGATGAGCCCTTTGACAAGGCTGGGGCATATGCAATCCAGGGCTTTGGAACTTTTATTGTCAAAAGTATTAACGGCTCATATACAAACGTTGTGGGACTGCCCGTATGTGAAGTGGTTGAAATTTTAATTAAAGAAAATATTATTTCACGATAAGGGGTCCACTTAAAAATAACTTTGCATTATAATTCCCGGATTCAGAATTCTGGGTTTTATGTGTAATTTAAAACATGAAATAAACCACACCCGGTTTAAGTCAATAAAAACAGGAGGAGGAAGATACCTGTGACAAATGTTAAAGAAAATTATTTAGAAATTAAAAATGAAATAAAAACCATTGCAAAAAACTGCGGCAGAGATCCCCATGATATTCTGCTTGTTGCAGTGAGCAAAAAGCATACTTGTGAAATAATTAACAAAGGTATAGAGGCGGGGATTGAAATACTTGGAGAAAATTATATCCAGGAGGCAACCGATAAAATAGAACTGATTGGAAATAAAACAGTCTCCTGGCATTTTATCGGTCATCTTCAGTCAAACAAGGCAAAATATGCTGTAAAATATTTTGATTTAATCCACAGTGTTGACACGATTAAACTTGCACGGGAAATTAATAAACAGGCAAAAAAAATAAACAAGATTCAGAACATTTTAATGCAGATAAATATCAGCGGAGAAGAATCAAAATCAGGAGCCGATGAAAAAGATGCAATCATTCTGGCAGAGCAGATAAGCAGGCTGCCTAATATAAATTTACAGGGACTAATGGGCATGCCGCCGTTTTATAATGACCCTGAAAAAGCAAGGCCCTATTTTTCTGCCCTTTTCAATATTAAGGAAGCGATAAATAATGAACATATACAGGGGGTTAATCTTTTACATCTCTCCATGGGAATGAGTGGTGATTTCCAAGCCGCCATTGAAGAGGGCTCAACAATGGTAAGAGTCGGAACGGCAATTTTCGGTCCAAGGCAGTGAAAACAGAATCTTTGATTCTTTGAGGCCGTTTAAAAGTCACCAGATCTGCCTCATGGCAGTTTTATAAGAAA
>JALULU010000254.1:0-1313 GCA_027040585.1 Acidobacteriota bacterium
TAGACCTTGAAGATAGCAGGTTCTTAGAAATTTGTAATGAAGGACCAGAGATAACTATTGAGTATTTGAATCAGCAGGGATATTTCCAGCGTTGCACTTCATCAAAACTGTTTCTGTTTATAGATGAAATTCAATACCTTGAAAATCCCTCCAATTTTTTAAAACTCATGCATGATTATTACAATGACAAAATAAAGGTGATTGTATCTGGTTCATCAAGTTTTAATATTAAGAAAAAATTTAAAGATTCACTCGTTGGAAGGACTGTTAATTTTGAAATTTTCCCACTTTCGTTTAAAGAGTTCCTTACTTTTAAAGGCGAAAAATTGAGTATTGAGAAAGAGATTACATCAAAACCAATAGTTGAAATATTAAAAAAATATTTTAAAGAGTTTGTGTTATATGGTGCATATCCTAAGGTTGCTTTAATAGATAGTGTTTATAAGAAAGAAAAGTATTTGCAACAAATTGTGGATACCTATATAAAAATGGACATCAGAGATATTGCAAATATAAAATATATAGACAGATTTAACAAATTAGTCAAAATACTTGCTCAGCAATGCTCCAATCTTTTAAATATTACTGAATTGGCAAATACGACCAAATTGGCAAGACAAACAATAGAAGAGTATTTGTTTATATTAGAAAATACTTACGTAATAAAATTAGTCACTCCCTACTATTCCAATCTTCGTTCTGAACTTTTTAAAACTCCAAAGATTTATTTTTATGATTCAGGGCTTTTATCGATTTTAAGGTATAGGGGATTGTTGAAGGAGATGACAGGTGAACTTTTTGAAGCTTCAATATTTGGGGAATTAGTGAAATTTTTTGGAAAGGAAAATGTCAATTATTGGAGGACAAAAGATAAAAAGGAAATTGATTTCATCCTAAATATTAAAAATATTATAGTGCCCATTGAAGTCAAATTAAATTCAGCTAAATTTAGTAAAAACGCAATTGAATACTTTAAAAAACGCTATAAGATAGATAATAGTTTCTGTGTGTTTTTAAATGGAGAAAAGGATAGATCAGATATTGTTAAATTTATTTATCCTTGGGAAATTACATTAATTTAAAGGAGAATTATTCCCTACCTATTTAAAACTAAACTTTACAATAGGTTAAACTTAATTGAAAGTTAACTTGCATTATGGTTTGTTATGACTGGGAATTAAATTTTACGGGAAGTTAAAAAATGAAAAGGTGCCAGACATTTTTTTGTGCCTGGCACCATAAAATATTTACTTTCTTATTGGTGGTTTTGGTTTTTTAACTACGGGATAATTATCGCCCTTTATCTCCTTTAA
>JALULU010000254.1:1323-7979 GCA_027040585.1 Acidobacteriota bacterium
GCGCCTTCTGTATGTTTTTAAATGGAGAAAAAAATAGATCAGATATTGTTAAATTTATTTATCCTTGGGAAATTACATTAATTTAAAGGAGAATTATTCCATACCTATTTTAAACTATGCTTTACAATAGGTTAAACTTAATTAAAAGTTGCGTTGTATTTTGGTTTGATTTGGTAAGGAAAAAATGAAAAGGTGCCAGACATTTTTTTGTGCCTGGCACCATAAAATATTTACTTTCTTATTGGTGGTTTTGGTTTTTTAACTACGGGATAATTATCGCCCTTTATCTCCTTTAAAATTACTTCTATTGCCTTTTCAAGTTGTGGGTCTTTACCCTTTACAACTAAGTCTGGTCTATTATCAACAACTATGTCTGGATCCACGCCGTGGTTTTCAACTACCCATTTACCCTGCGGTGTGTAAATTCCAAATTCAGGAATTGTAACCATGCCACCATCGGTAAAGTGAATATTTCTTGAGATACCAACAAGTCCACCCCATGTTCTTTCACCAATAAGTTTTCCTATTTTTAACTTTTTAAAATAATATGGAAAGGCATCTCCACCAGAACCTGCATAGGCATTGATTATGCATACAAGGTGTCTCGGTGAAAAAAGTGAAGGAGTGGCAAATCCGTTTGTATTTTGTGTTGCAAAGTAGTTTATAATTTTTCTATTTAGTAGCTCAATAAACCTGTCAGGAATCATTCCACCGTTATTGTATCTAACATCAATTATCAATCCCTTTTTGTTGTGCTGAGCTATAAATCCCCTGTAAAGTTCATTTAATCCATCAACTCCTGTACTTGGTAGATGTATATAACCCACCTGTCCATTTGTGGCTTTAAGTACCTTTTCTCTATTTTCCCTGACTTTTTCAATATATCTTAACTGTTGTTCATCTGAAATTGGCTTTACAACAATGTTCCAGCTACCTTCAAATGTGGGTTTATCATTTAAAGTTACTTCTGTTTCCCTTCCTGCAGTGTTTAAGAAATATTTATAAATGTTATCTCCTTGCTTTATCTTAATCCCATTTACAGCAAGAATATAGTCTCCCTCTTTAACTTTAAGTCCTGGAATATTAAGTGGAGCAATTCTTCTTCTGTCCCACATTTCACCTCTATAAATTTTCTTAATTTTATAAAATCCATTGTCTACTTTATAATCTACACCTAAAAGCCCTACATTTACCTTTTCAGTTTTAAAATATTTATTGCTGCCACCAAATACATAAGTATGACTGCAGTGGAGTTCTGCTATCATTTCTCCAATTAAATAGTTTAAATCCGCTCTGTGTGCAACATAAGGTAAAAGTTTTGCATATTTTTCATATATACCTTCCCAGTTTACACCGTTGTAATTTGGTACATAGAAGAAATCCCTCTCAAGTCTCCAGGCATCTCTGAATATCTGTTTCCATTCAAGTGGGGGAATGACTTTCACCTTAAGTCCACTTAAATCTACTTTTCCAGCGCCAACTTTTTGTTTTCTCTGAGCTGTTTTTATAACACCGATCATTTTTTGAAAACTGCTATAATAAACAAGATTTTTTCCATCTGCAGATACATCATATTGTGTTGTTCCAATTAACACTGGAAGTACTTTTTTGCTTTTAAAATCATAGAATTTTATAGATTTTGAATCCATATCTGAAAACAATAATCCGTTTTTAAGTGCAGTAAGGTTAGAATAAAATCCACTTTTTACAGGTAAAACTACAAGTCTTTCGCCAATTCCATCAAAATCAATTTTAATTTCCTTTTTATTTTTCTTTTCTGCTTTTTTGACTTCTTTATTTTTTGTTTTGGATTTATCCTTGCTTTCTACTTTTTTATCCTCTTTTTTATTTTCCTTTTTCGTTTTTTCTATCTTAACTTCATCATTTTCTGGCATTAAAATAGATTTCACATCTTTTCTAAGTGCTATACCATAGATTTTCATTCCGTTTTTGTAAATAAATGAGTTGTCAAAGAAGTTAAATTGAGGCATGAAATTTCTGTATGAAATAAAAAAGATGTAATCTCCTTTCTTTCCAAATACTGGATTTATATCGAGTGAAAAACCGGTGGTTATCTCATGTTTTTTACCATCTTTTAAAGAGTAAATGTAAATTGCTGACAAATCATTTGGCATTCCCTTTGAATAAACTATATAGTTTGAATCGGAAGACCAGCTAAAATCCTCAATTGAGTGATTATATGGAAAATAATCAATCTTCGTAATTTTTCCAGTATCTACATCCACATAAAATAAATTCATCTTTGAGTCTGAAAGGGCTATTTTCTTAGAATCAGGAGACCAGTTAAGTCCAAAAACCCAGGCTGCATCTGTTAATTTTATTTCCTTTACTTTTTTATTTTCTCTATCATAAATATAGAGTTCATATTCACCAGTTTTATCTGACAGATAAGCATAGTATTTTCCATTTGGGGAATAATTAACCTGAATTTCTCTTACACCACATGAATTTGTAAGATTTTCTGTAACACCTTTTTTAACTGGTAGTGAAAAAATATCACCACGTGCAGTGAGCAAAAGCCTTTTACCGTGTGGTGAAATTGAAAGTGAATCTATAAAATCTTTCCCATCTACAAAGTGTGTCCTTTTATAAATTCCCTCGTCATTTACTGTAATATTTACTTTTTTATACTTTAAATTTTTAACATTTAAAACATATAGTTCACCGCCATTTTCAAAAACAATTTTATTTCCACCTATTGCAGGCCATTCAACATCATATTCTTTAAAAAAAGTTACCTGTTTTATTTTTCCATTTTTGAGGTTGTAATAATAGATGTTATCCCTTCCATCTCTATCTGAGCAGAAAAAGATTTTATTTTTGTACCACATTGGAAAGTGGTCTGTCCCCTTATAGTGTGTAAGTTTTTTATAGGTGTTGTTTTTAAAATCATAGATTGAAATATCCTGAGCCATTCCACCCATGTACCTTTTCCAGTGCCTGAATTCCCTTTCAATCCTGTTATAGGCTATTTTTGTGCCATCTGGTGAAAAGGATGCAAGTCCACCCTTTGGAAGGGGAAGAAGTTCTGGATATCCTCCATTTATGGAAACCTTGAAATACCTTGCAAATCTTTCCTTCCAACTACTTCTCCTTGAGAGAAATAGTAAATTTTTTCCATCTGGATACCAGTCAACCAGTCTATCACTTCCCGGATGATATGTAAGTCTCTTTGGAACTCCACCATCTGTTGGTATTAAATAAATGTCCCTATTTCCATCAAATGAGCCTGAATATGCTATATATTTTCCATCGGGAGAAAATCTTGGGAATAAGTCATATCCGGGGGCATATGTAAGTTGCCTTGCGATACCACCATTTTCAGAAACTATCCACAAATTCCCGGCATAGACAAAGGCTATTTTTCCGTTTGAAATGTCGGGATATTGTAGTAATTTTGTTGAAAATGCCATCACTGTGAGGCTAAAAAATAAAAGAGTTAGTAAGAAAAACTTTTTCATAAGTCCTCCAAAAATATTTATTTAATAAATCTTATGCTAACAGGGTATTTGAAATATCTGCCGTTGTAAGCCTCAATTGCTGCCCATATGACACATATTAAAACAAAAATTGCTTCAGCTATGAGTAAGAAAATCCCTATACAAAATATGGCTAAAACTATAAAAACCAATGCAAATATAGTCATTGTGATTTGAAAATTAACCGCCTCTTTACCGTGCTCATCAACAAATTTTGACTCATCTTTTTTCAAATTCCATAGGATAATGGGGCCAATTATATTTCCAAAGGGAATAATAAAGCCTCCAAAGGAAATTAAATGTGTAAACATTGCCCATTCCTTTTCTTTTTCAAAATCCATATTTTCTCCATTTAACTGTTTTAAATAATTTTATACGTATTTATTTCTGATTTTGTTCCTTATTTTTCAATAAGAGAATTTCCTGTCATTTCTACTGGTTTTTGAGTTTCCATTAAATCTAAAAGGGTAGGGGATATATCGCAAAGCGCTCCACCTCTTCTTAATTTATAATCCTTCCCCTTTTCAGTTATCAAAATAAATGGTACAGGATTTGTAGTATGAGCTGTAAAAGGTTCTTTAGTAATAGGATCTATCATCATATCAGCGTTTCCATGGTCTGCTGTTATAATCAAATTACCATTTATTTCTTTTACTTTTTTATATAACATTCCAACACATTTATCAACGGCCTCTATTGCTTTGATTGCTGCCTCAAGCACTCCAGTATGACCAACCATATCAGCATTTGCAAAATTTATTATAAAAACATCGTCAATATTATTGTCTATTTCTCTTAAAAGTCTGTTAGTTATTTCAAATACACTCATTTCAGGTTTTAAATCATATGTTGCAACCTTTGGGGACGGAATTAGAATCCTTCTCTCACCGGGAAAGACTTTTTCAACACCACCGTTAAAGAAAAATGTAACGTGTGCATACTTTTCAGTTTCTGCAATCCTCAAGTTTTTTAAATTGTTATCCGCAAGTACTTCAGCGAGAATGTTTTTAAGAGTTTCAGGTGGAAAACAAACCGGATATGGAAATGTGGCTTCATATTCTGTAAAGGTATAAAAATTTATATTTACAATTTTTTCCCTTTCAAAAAAATTGAAGTCCTTTTCATTTAACGCCATGGTGATTTGACGCGCCCTGTCCGCTCTGAAATTAAAAAATATTGCCGCTTCTCCATCCTCAATGGTTTTAATGGGCTTGCCATTTTCAACAATAACCGTTGGCTTTATAAATTCATCGGTAATTCCATTTTTATATGAGTTTAATATGGCTTCATGGGGATCACTTTCTAAAACACCTTTACCTAAAACCATTGCATCGTAGGCAAGTTTTATTCTGTCCCATCTCTTGTCCCTGTCCATTGCATAATATCTACCTGAAATAGTTGCAATTCTTCCCACACCGATTTCATCAATCTTTTCCATCAATTTTTTTACATAATCCTTTCCTGAATCTGGTGGAGTGTCCCTTCCATCAGTGAAAACGTGTATGTATACATTTTTCACCCCTTCATTTTTTGCCATTTTTAAAAGTGTATACAAATGTTCTTGATGAGAATGTACTCCACCATCTGATAAGAGTCCCATAAGGTGTAGTGCCTTTTCTCTTCCTCTTTTCATAGCCTCTAAAAGCACACTATTTTTAAAAAATGAACCATCTCTAATGGATTTGTTTATCCTTGTTATTTCCTGATAGACTATTCTTCCACTTCCAATATTTAAATGTCCCACTTCGGAGTTTCCCATCTGTCCTTCAGGAAGGCCTACACTTTCACCTGATGCATTTAATAGTGTCCATGGGTAATTTTTCATTAAATGGTCATAATTTGGTGTATTACCAAGTAGTATTGCGTTTCCCTCTTTTTCTCTTCTATATCCCCAACCATCTAATATGAGTAAAAAATTTTTCTTCATTTTGGTTCCTCCAATTTTTATAGGGAATTATAACATTTTAATGAGAGTAGTTTACCCTTTTATTAAAAATCTTTGTCGAATTTATAGTCTATTTTTACAAAAAATTTATATTTTCTATCTAAAGACCTATCTAAAATATATTCAGCATACTTATCTCTTCCATATAAAAATCCCACATATAAAGCAGTATAGTCCTTTGGATTGTAAACTTGCACAACCTGTAGAAAATGTGTGTCAAATGAATATCCATAAATTGGATAATTGTAATGTGAATACATATACTGAAGTCTTGTATAGTTATTTTTAGTGTATTGATATTTTCCCTTGAGCTCTGAACTGAAATATCCGTAGAGCTTATTTCCAGAATATACTCCATCCATTATTGAATACATTATGCTACTGTTTAAGGTAAGCTTGTTCGTTGGAAAAAAATCTATCTCACTTCTTATTGTATGATAATCTCCAAGTTGTGGATAACTATAACTATAAAATGGTTTGTTTCCCCATAAATAGCCTAAACTAAAATTTAGCCACTTTAGATAACTGTTGGAGTAGAAAAAATTATAATCTGCATATGTAAATCCTTTGTCTGCATACAATTCATACATGTGATTTCCTTCAATGTGAAAGCCATTTCCACCTTTTAATTCAAGTTCATACTCCCCACCAAAATGTCTTTCACTTAAATTTCCATAAAAATCGTGTCCTATGTGAAATTCTCCATGATATCTTGTGCTCCTTAAAAGGCTTTTATCAGATTTTGCCTCATAGTGAAAAACATAATCGTAAGAATATTCCCAATAGTTTGTTCTCCATATAAATCCACCATCATCAACAAAGTCATCACTTATTCCAAAAGTCTGTATCCATGAGTCAAAATATCTGCTTTTATAAACATATTCAAGATTCCATCTACATCCTTTTGGGTCTTTATCTCCATTTAAAACCACACCTGTATCTCTTGTATAAACTCCCTGAAAATCAATTCTATTTTTTTCGTTTAGTCTATAACTACCATCAATATCAAAAACGTTATTATTACTTGACCCATATTTTCTATTGAGGGAAAAAACTCCAATATATGAGTCACCTCTAAAATTATATTTATATCTCATTAAAAGCCAGTGTACATCGTCAATCAAATTGCTATTAAGTCCAAATCTATCTCCTGGCATATTTCTTTCAAGTGCATATAAAGTAGAGAGGGTATTATTTCCCCATTTTGAAAT
>JALULU010000255.1 GCA_027040585.1 Acidobacteriota bacterium
GATCAAAATATTAAAAATATTAAAAAAAATATATAAAAAAATTTTATAGTAAAATAATCTGAAAGTTTTCAATGGAAAGAATTTCTACAGTTTTTCTAAATTAATATCCTTTAACTTTTCAAGAAATTTCTTAAGCGCCTGTCCCCTGTGGCTTATTCTGTTCTTTTCTTCTGAATTTAACTCTGCAAAGGTTTTGTCATATTCAGGAAGATAAAACAATGGATCATATCCAAATCCCCCTTCTCCTACTGGTTTTTCTAAGATATACCCTTTACATTCTCCAGTAACTGAAAAAATTTCCTTCCCTTTTAAAGCAAATGTTATGCAGGAAACAAATTTTGCACTTCTTTTTTCAAATGGAATTCCTGCCATTTTTTCAAGTAATTTTTCATATTTTTCTTTATCTGTGAGGTTCTCACCTGCCCATCTTGACGAATAAACACCGGGAAATCCATTTAAATAATCTACCATAAGTCCTGAATCATCACCAAGGACATAAAAATCCACAAATTTGCTATAATGAAGGGCTTTTTTTAAACTATTTTCACAGAAAGTATAACCATTTTCATCCACTTCTAAAAAATCTGGGAAATCCTTTAAATAATAAAATTCCTTAAAATAACCATCTAAAAATTTTTTGATCTCATTAAATTTCCCACTATTTTGAGTTGCTATTAAAAGCTTCATTTAACAATGATTTGATTTAAATCCAATCTATTTTTAATAATTTCTTTTTCCATTTCTATTATTTCAGATATACCCATTTTAGCCACTTCAAGCATTTCTGAAAGTGTAACATCAGAAAATGGATCTTCTTCAGCTGTTCCCTGAATTTCAACAAATTTTCCATCTTCTGTGGCTACGACATTCATATCCACAGCAGCACTCGAATCTTCTTTATAATTTAGATCCAGTAACACCTCACCGTTAACCACACCTACACTAATGGCAGCAAGAAAACTTTTAATTGGTGATTTAATCAAGGCTCTTTTTTTTATCAATCTGTCTATTGCCAATAAAGTGGCTATAAATGCTCCATTTATAGAGGTTGTCCTGGTTCCACCATCCGCTTGAACCACATCACAATCAACAAAAATTGTTCTTTCACCAAGCGTCTTAAAATCAACTGCTGCTCTAAGTGCTCTTCCTATAATCCTCTGTATTTCTTGTGTTCTACCTGATGGCTTACCCTTTGAACTTTCTCTTATATTCCTTGTTTCTGTGGCTCTCGGGAGCATCGAATATTCAGCTGTGACCCAGCCAGTTCCACTATTTTTTAAAAAGATAGGAACCCTTTCCTCAATGGTCGCAGTACATAGTACCTTTGTGTCCCCAAAGGATATTAATACAGAACCTTCTGCATATTTTGAATAGTCAAGTTCAACTTGCATTGGTCTTAGAGCATAATTATTTCTCCCATCTATTCTCATTTTTTAACTCCTCACTAAATTCAAATGTAATTTTAAAATCTATGTGATAAATACTTTTTATTTCTTTGTTTAAAAACAATTCTCCCACTTTTTTAAATCTCTCAATAGAATCCGTGACATAGAATGTATCTTCCTTTCTTTCTTTATCCCTATTTTTTAAATTTAAAACCTCCATAAGAAGCATAATATCCTCTTTTATGGCATCTCCCGAAGTAATTAGATCAACATTTTCTCCGAGAATATCTTTTATAGTTTTAATCAAAAGTGGATAATGAGTGCATCCAAGTATCAAAGTATCGATATTAAAATTTTTAAATTCATTTAAGTAAATTTCTGCCACTTCTTTTGTTATCTTGTTATCTATCCACCCTTCTTCAACAAGAGGTACGAATAGTGGACACGGCTTTGAGTGGATTTCGGCACCTGGCAAAATCTCTTTAATTTCCCTTTGATATGCACCACTTTCAATTGTAGATGGAGTGCCTATAACACCTATTTTTTTATTTTTTGTGGAATTACAAGCTTTTTTTGCTCCAGATT
>JALULU010000256.1 GCA_027040585.1 Acidobacteriota bacterium
TCATTTGTGAGTATTACAAGGCCTGAGGACATCATATCAAGCCTTCCAACGGGATAAATCCTCTCCTTACACTTTACAAGATCCATAACAGTTGGTCTGTGGGATGGATCCTTTACTGTGCACAAATAACCAACTGGTTTATTGAGTAAAAAATAAACATACTCCTTTTTCTTTAAAAGGGGATTTATTAACTTTCCCCTTACCTTTATGTAATCCTTTTCTGGATCTGCCCTCTCTCCAATTTTTGCAATTTTTCCATTTACAGTGACAACACCTTCTTTAATTAACTCCTCAGCCTTTCTCCTTGAGCAAATACCTGCATCAGCTATTATTTTCTGAATTTTTAACCTCAACTTTTTCCTCCCCCTCAAATTTCAAGTTTAATAAATCTTTAATCTCCTCTTCCTCTGGCAAATCTTCAAGGGAATTTAGTCCAAAATGTTTTAGAAATTCACTGCTTGTGCCATACATCATTGGTCTTCCAAGAACCTTTTTCCTGCCCTTCGGAACTATCAGTTTTTTCTCTATTAAAGTCTTTATTGCACCGGTTGATTTAACTCCCCTTATCCTTAAAATTTCTGGTATTGTAATTGGCTGTTTGTAGGCAATTATGGCAAGGGTCTCAAGGGCTGCCATTGAGAGCTTCATATGGGGTAAATTTTTGACAAAATCCTTTAAATATGGTTGATATTTTGGATTACTTTTAAAAAAATAGCCTCCTGCTACCTTTTTAAGCAAAATTCCACTATCACCGCCATATTTTTCCCCCAACTTTTTAAAAACTGTTATCAAAATATCTTTATCTACATTTAGAGAGTTAGATAAATCTTCAATAGTTATTGGATCTTCTGCTATGTACAAAATAGACTCAACTATTCCAATTATTTCCCTTTTGTCCATATTATCTCTTCCTGATTTTAGAAATTAGAATTATATCATCGTAATTTTCAGTCTGGCTTAAATTTATTAGCCCCTGCCGGCATATCTCTAAAATTGCGACAAAATAAGTTACAACCATTCTCTTAGCACCTTTACTTACTAAAGAGAAAAAAGAAATCTTCCTTTTTTTTCTCAATTTTTCCTTTAAATCCAATATCGCCTCTTCAATGGAAAAATCTTCCCTTTCTATTTCAACAAATTTCCTATTTTCAAGTCTCTTTAAAATATTTTTATAGGCGTCTAAAATATCAAAAATATTTACATTTAGAATTTCACCTTCTTCCTTAACTATTTCTCCAATTCTTCCCTTATGATAACTTCCCCTTTCCATTTCATTCATAACGTAAAATTCCTGAGCAAGGTCTTTAAATTTTTCATACTCAAGAAGTCTCTCCACAAGTTCCTTCCTTGGATCCTCAAATTCCTCTTCATCTTCCACTTCTTCCACGGGAATTAACATCTTCGATTTTATGTAAATAAGTGTTGCCGCCATCTCTAAAAATTCAACTGCAACAGTTATGTTCAAATCCTCCATAAGTCTTATATATTCAAGATATTTTTCAGTTATGAGTGCCATGGGAATGTCATAAATGTCAATCTGTTCTTTCCTAATTAGATGTAAAAGTAAATCCAGAGGACCTTCAAATTGGGGAAGTTTAACCCCATATTTTCCCTCATTTTCAAAAATTGATGCGTAAATATCATTTTCCATTAACACTTCACCTTAATAAAAGATGAATTTACTCAAATAGGAAATGAGAAGTTGCACTGGATAAAAAATAACTGAAAAAGGTAGAAAAATGAACAGTAAAATTAATATGAAAAATCCATAAAACCTCATCCTATAGTAAGCTTCTCTATACTGATATGGAATAAAATATTCAACTATCGTAGCCCCATCAAGGGGTGGAATTGGAATTAGATTAAAAAAGGCAAGGAGAAAATTTATCTGCATACAAAAAACTAAAAAGAGAAAAATAGGTTTAATAATTGGATTAATTAAAACAGCCTTTGCCAGATTCAAGTTAA
>JALULU010000257.1 GCA_027040585.1 Acidobacteriota bacterium
ACAGGTATTAGAAAAGCAAAAAGCTTAGAATTAATTGAAAAGGAGAAAATTGCAAGCAGACCAAAAACTCCAGATATCAGATAAAGTAAAAAAATCGCCCCTTTATAAGAATACCCCCTTTCAAGAAGTTTATGGTGTATATGTTCCTTATCTGCAGCAAATATTGAACGTTTACTCAACAATCTTCTAAAAACAGCAAGCAAAAGATCTAAAAGGGGATATGCAAGGACAAGTAGCGGAATGGTAATTGCAACAATAGCAGAACTTTTTGTTGAAGAAACTATCGATAATGAACCAATTAAAAAACCTAAAAAATAACTACCGGAGTCCCCTAAAAATATTTCAGCGGGGTGCCAATTGAACTTGAAAAATCCAGCAATTGCACCACAAAGAGACAATGTAAAAAGAGATATTATATAATCTCCTTTAATTAAAGATATTAAAAATATTGTAAGTGAAGCAAAGAAGGATATTCCTGAAGCAAGACCGTCCATCCCATCTATAAAGTTAAATCCATTAGTTATCCCTACAATCCATAGAATAGTTATAAAAAAGGAAAAATATCCAAAATTTAAAGTACCCAAAAAAGGCAATTTAATTACTTCAATCTTAATACCTTCAAAAAATAACAATGAAGCTGCCAAAACTTGAAATGGTAATTTTACCCTTGCGGAAAGTCCAATTGCATCGTCTAACAAACCAAGTAAAAAGATTAAAGAGGCAGGGATAAGAATAATTTTAAAAGTCTCAAATTTTAATATAAACCCTGCTGTTAATTTATTTTGATAAAAGAATAAAGCTAAAACTGAAGCAAGAACACCAATATATACGGATATTCCACCAGCCCTCAACACAGGTTTATGGTGAATTTTTCTCATCCTGTCAGGTACATCTAAAAACTTTTTTATATTAAAGAAAATAAGGAATTTTGTTGAAATAAACGAAACTACAAATGATATAAGGAAAATGGCTAAAAAGGTTCTCATATAAAAAAACTACTTATTTTAAAAACCAGGGTTCAGGCTTAAGCAAAAAATACCCTCCAAATTTATTTCCATTTTTCCAGGCAACTTTAAATTTAACCTTTGTCTTAAAATTTTGATTTGAGAGTTCAAGTTCCAACACATCTCCACTCCTTAAAGGAATTGGAGTAGTGCAAACAAAACACATCCCACTTTTGCTGACATTTTCAGTATGAATCTGAGTATTAATCTCAAATCCGTTGTGAGATCTGCCTTTAGCCTCTAAATATACCTTCAAGGCTATCCTTTTCTCTTTTCTTAAGTTAGTAACCATGGTTTCACCACTTAATACATTTACAGAAATATTTTACCATCAAAAAAAATTTTAATCAATTATATCCTGAACATTTCACCAAATTTTTTACCAAGTATCTTTCCACCAATTATAATGGCAATAGTTAAAATAAACATCCCAAGAATACCCAGTGCTGAAGCAATGTAAAATCCCCCAGAAACTGAATTAAAAAGTATGTATATAGTTTTTGTTATTGGAAAAAACTTTTCTCTTAATGCCAGAATTAAACTATCACTTACTTCAAGCATTGCATAGGCAAAGCACAGTAACGCCCCTGCCAGTATATTCGCCGAAATTAAAGGCAATGTTATTTTTCTAAATGTAAAAATTTTGCCAGCACCAAGTCCATAGGAAGCCTCTTCCATAAATTTGCTAAGTTGTTGAAAACCTGCATAAACAGACCTAACGATATATGGTAATCTTCTTATTCCATAACTTATTATAAGCAGAGGAACCGGATTTATACGGGGATCAATAACTGTTCCACTAAAACTTGAAAGATATCCAAAAGCTAAAACTATACCTGGCAAAGCAAGGGGTAACATAACAAAGGAATCAATAATATCCCTTCCTTTAATTTTTGTCCTTATCAAAATATACCCAATTATAATTCCAAGAAAAATGTCTAAAATGGTACTAAAACTACTGTAAAAAAGACTATTTTTAATTGAAACCATCGTCATATTATTGTGAAAAATCGTACTAAAATGTGATAACGTATATTTAGTAGGTAATATCGTGCCAAACCAACTTTTTGAAAGTGAAACAAGCAAAACACCTATATGGGGAAGCAAAGCAACTGTTATTAAAAAAATTGAGTAAGCTATAAATAATCCTTTTTTAACACCTTTTATCTCAATTTCATTTTTCCTCACTATCCCCTTTGAAATGATTTCATATTTTTTCTTCCCAAAAACTTTCTTCGTAAGCAAAAAAAACATAAGTGTAATAATAATTATTAAAACAACAAGCACATAACCAAGTGGGTTTTCATTTATATCAGTTAGCATATGAAAAATTTGAACTGGAATTGTCTTGTAAAAATCAAATATTAGAGGAGTTCCAAGATCTGTAAATGCCCAGATAAAAACAATAGCAGCACCGGCAAAAAAGCCAGGAAGAGCAAGGGGTACAGTTATATCCTTAAAAATTTTAAATTTACTTGCCCCTATACTTTTTGCAACTTCTTCCATAGTTGGATCTATATTTGAAAGGGCTGCCACAAGGTTTAAATACATTATTGGATAGAGATGAAGTGTTTCAAGTATAATTACACCTAAAAATCCACCATCTCCAAACCAATCAATGGGAGTTGAAATCAGCCCAAGTTTTAGAAGGAGTAAATTAAATGCCCCCATTCTGGCAAAAATTTTCTTCATTCCAATGGCACCAACAAAAGGGGGTAATATTAAAGGTACAAGTAAAAGAGACTGCAAAACACTCTTAAATTTAAAAGTAAATTTCACACTCATAAAGCTTATTGGAAGAGCTAAAAGAGATGTTAAAATTGTTGTAAACAGGGCTATTTCAAAGCTATTAAATATGGAACTTCTTAAAACTGAATTGGAAAAAATTATGGGAAAAAAATTAAATGTTATTTTTCCACCAATATAAAATGATTTTATAAACACATAAAAAAGAGGATATAGAAAAAATACAAAGAAAAAGGCAAATATAAAAACAACAATTGAAGTTAAAACGATTTTTCTACTGTTCATTATTTAAAATAATTACCTTTTCAGGTGGAAAATAAACATTTACCATTTCACCAATTTTTGGTACTGGAAAAAATCCTCCAAAACTCATTACATTAAGTTGACAACCCTCCAATGAGAGTGAAAATTGTTCATACTCACCCATAAAAGTGAAATCTTCTATTGCAAATTTAAAAATATTAAATTTAGAATCTCCTTCTTTCACAAATTCAATATGTTGAGGCCTTATTGAAGCAACAACTTTTTCATTTTTTTTAAATTCAGTTTTGCTCTTACCCATTATCTTACCAATTTCAGTTAACACCTCAACATCTTCACCATTTTGACCTGCAACAAAACCATTTATAAAATTTATTTCACCAACAAATCCTGCCACAAATTTATTTTTGGGAAAATTATATACATCCACAGGTTTTCCCATCTGTTCAATTCTACCATTATTTAAAATAACCATATAATCAGCCATTGATAACGCCTCTTTTTGGTCATGAGTAACATATATTGAAGTAATTCCACTTTTCTTCTGTATTTTCTTTAGTTCATTTCTCATTTCTATTCTCAGTTTAGCATCCAAATTACTCAGTGGCTCATCAAACAAAAGCAGTCCTGGATTTACAACAAGTGATCTTGCTACGGCAACTCTTTGCTGCTGTCCCCCTGACAGCTGTGAAGGATATCTATCTTCATATCCATTTAATTGAACCAATTTTAATACTTCATCAACTCTCTTTTTTACATCATCCTTTGGATATTTCCTCAAATTTAATCCATAAGAAATATTTTCGAAGACAGTCATATGTGGCCATACTGCATAATTTTGAAAAACCATTCCCACATTTCTCTTTTCAGGTGGCAAATTTGAAACATCTTTATCATTGAAAAAAAGTTTACCTGAAGATGGATTTTCAAACCCGGCAACTATTCTCAATAAAGTTGTTTTACCACAACCTGAAGGTCCCAATAAAAAGAAAAATTCTCCATCCCTTATTTTAAAAGAAATATCTCTTAAAACCTCAATATCATTAAAACTTTTTGAAATTTTATCAAATATTACATTCAATTTTCTTTTACCAGTTCAATTACCTTGTTATATTTTTGAGAAGCGAAATTTAGCCATTCATCAATTTTTTTATTTCTAAAAATCTCATCATCCCATCTATTTGAATAATCTTTTGCTGTTTTAAGATTAATGGGAACTTTAACAAATGTTTTCATTAAATTATCTTTTTGACGGATACTCTGTATGCTCTTCCAGGCTTTGACAAGCAAATCATGATTATCTACAATTATAGCCCCAAAAAGGTCATTAAACACACCCCACATAACCTCAGCTTCATTTATGTCATAGTTAAAAGTTGCCTTAATTTTAAATGGATTGATTTTTAAGAATGTTTTCCCCTTAACCATATCATAAACATCAGGCCGAATGGACAATCTAAAAATTGAACTCTTTGTAGGACCACCCACTGCCCCCTCTGGTAACATCCAAATTTTTTGACCTTTCACACTTAAAACAAATTCCATAAACATTTTCGCCACTTTATAATTTTGTGTCCCTTTCAATATTGCAAAACAATCAGGATTTACCATAAGACCATCTTCAGGAAAAACAAATCCTATTTTGCTCCCACCAAAATCTTTTACAGCTTTCCATGCAAAGTAGTCTACACAAAATCCACAGGCAACATCTCCAGAAACTACATCTTTTATAACATCCTGAGATGATATGGTAAATCTTTTAACATTTGCTCCAATTTTTGTAAGCAAATCCCAGCCTTTATCCCAACCATATGCCTGTAAAATCGTATCAAAAGCAACATGACTGCTTCCACTATGCCGCGGATCTGCACAGCTAATCCATCCAAGAAGTTTAGGATTTATCATATCCTTCCATTTCCTGGGCTCTGATAACTTGTTATAATTTAAAACCATCTTATTATAAATTATTCCAAAACCAGCCAAACATGAACCATACCAATAGCCGTCTTTATCATATAAAGATATTCCATTCAATTTCCCAGGGATTGCTTTTTTAATAGATTGATCTATATCAACCTTTTCAAGGAGTCCTTCCTGCTTAAGCTTAAGATAAGGAGAGATTCCCCCACCCCACATCATGTCAATACCTATTCCACCGGGATATTTTTTAAATTGTGACCTTATATACCTCAAATTATCAGAGGTACCACCCTGTGTTAGCCATTCAACCTTAACTTGCCTTTTGGTTTTATTAAAATACCAATCTCTAAAAGCGGGAATAAAATTCTCTTTAACTGAGTTCTCATGAGGAGAAATTATTACTAAATGGTCAATATTGCTTTTTCTGCTTTTATTATTTCCAGATTTAGAACAAAAAATCAAAAGAAAAGATAGGGTAATAGATAGAAAAAAAAGAAAAGTTTTTCTCATAAAAAACCTCAAATAATACAGGTAAATATACTTTTATCAGAAATGAAAATGCAAGTCAATTTTAAAAAGTAGAAAAAATTCTCAATCCCCCAAATAGTTGGGAACTGGTTTACCAAAAATCCTTATACCAAAATATAGAAACAATATTCCAACCAAAAGGGATAAAATTGGGGAGAAATTATGTCCTATGGGGATGTATCCTATAAAAAGTGCAATGATAGCTGCAAAAAGTGAATATGGAAGTTGTGTTTGAACATGATCAATGTGGTCTGAACCTGAAGCCATTGAAGACATAATTGTCGTATCAGAGATTGGTGAACAGTGATCCCCAAAAACTGAACCAGATAGTATTGCCCCAATTGTTGAATATAAAATCTGATCAGAATGAATTGGGTCAAGCCCCTGTTTTATTGGAAGGGAATAGGCAATTGGAACCACAATTGGGACCAAAATACCCATCGTGCCCCAGGATGTCCCTGTTGAAAATCCTATAAATGCTGCTATAACAAAAGTTAAAGCTGGAATAAACATTGCAGAGAGATAATCTTTACTTATAAAAGCCACATAAGAGGCTGTTTTTAATTGTAAACATACATTTGTAAGAGACCATGCAAGGACCAAAATTATAACGGCAATTATCATTGAACGTACACCCACAAACCAGGCATCGACAACATCTCTTAAACTCAAAATCCTCTGAACAATTGCAAGAAAAGCAGCTACAATAACACCATTAAAAGAAGCCCACATCAAAACTTTTAAACTGTTAGCATTCCCAAATATATCCCTAAGTGGTGCTTGACTCGGATTTGGGACATTGGCACAGCCATCAATATAAAGCCCAACCAAAATTGAAATTACTGTTACAGCAATTGGAATAAATGCATTGATCCATCTTCTGGGCTTATTTTCTGGTGGTATAAGTTCCGAAATACTATTGTCAGTCAAGGCTATTCCGCCATCACGGATAACTTTACCTTCCTTCCTTGCCCTCATTTCAGCCTTATACATAGGCCCAAAATCTCTATTTAGCAAAACCAACAACAATACCAGAATTATTGCAAAAAAAGCATAAAACCCATATGGAACTGACCTTACAAATGCTTGAAATCCATCTAAATTCTTTATATGTAAATCATTAATAAGTCCCACTTCAGTTCCCACCCATGTGGTGACAATAGCCACACTTGTCACCGGAGCCGCCGTGGAATCAACTATATAGGAAAGCTTTTCCCTTGAAACCTTCATTTTATCAGTATAAGGTCTCAATGTATTTCCAACAATTAAGGTGTTTGAATAGTCATCAAAAAATATCAAAATACCCATTAACCAGGCCACAAACTGTGCACCTCTCGAGCTCTTTGCATACTTTGTTATCTTATCTACAATTCCCTGTGTCCCACCACTTTTTGACACTATTCCTATCATTCCACCTAACATCATGGAAAAAATTATTATCATTAGATGATCTGGACTATTTAAAGCTCCAATCATCAATGTATCCACTGCCCTATAAAAGCCATGTATAAGACTAAAATTATAGATAAAAAATGAGCCACAAATAACACCTAAAAATAAAGACAAAATTACCTGTTTTGTCACAAATGCAAGCAATATTGCAAATATTGAAGGTATTAAGGAAAGAAATCCTGGTATAACATTTACATGGGATTTAAAGGGATGATTGTTTAAATTTAAAGAAACAGAATAATTCCCGGAAGAATTTAAAACCACACTAAATACAGCGCTTTTTCCATCCCTGGAAAGAGTAAAATTTTTAAAAACGTTTTCTGTTTCACCTTCTTTAGAAAATCTTAAAATAATTTTATCTACATCGGGATCTATCCTATTTTTAAAATCAACCTTGACTTTATCTGGTACATAACTTAAAAAAATTTTGGGAAAAGTTATCTTAACAACACCATTTGCAAAAAGATTCAAAGAAAAAAATAAAAAAATCAAAAGAAAAATTTTTTTTCTCATTTTAATTTCAAACCTTTTTTAAATTGGCAAATTTTTCCATTAAAATCTTCTTCCCATGTTCTTCAAAAAGGACTGTTATCTTTTTACCAGATGGTAATTCCTGTATCCTCCATACAATACCTTTTCCAAATTTTGGATGCATAACTCTATCTCCAGCCATTATATCAGCAATATTTTTCTCTTTTTTATATTCAACAGAAGAATTATTTGGCTTTTCAGGGGAAAAAATATTTACATTATTTTTTTTTGTATTTCCGGAAAAAAATTTTTCAAGTGCCTCAATGCTATTAACCTTATCATCAAAATTAAATTTTCTTTCTTTCTCTTTAAACGTAAAATCTCCAATTTCTTCTATATATTCCTTTGGTATTTCCTCTAAAAATCTTGATTTTCTGGCAAAATAATAGGAATCACTTTCATAATTATATTTTCTGTTTGCATAGGAGAGATAGAGCCTTTTCTTAGCCCTTGTCATTCCTACATAACATAACCTTCTCTCCTCCTCAATACCATTCTCATCTTCCAAATCAATACTCTTT
>JALULU010000258.1 GCA_027040585.1 Acidobacteriota bacterium
AAATAATCAAGGTAACATAGAATTTTCAGCCGATTATCAAAATCCGAATGATTTAATTAAGACATCAGAAGCACAAGGTACAACTTATAAAAAATTACTATGCGTTGCATTTGATTTATCGTTACTTATTAATTATTCAGATAAATCGTTTTATAGATTTGTTTATCACGATGGTGTATTGGAAGGATTAGACGATAGAATTAAGATTAGATATATTAACTTGGTGAAAAATATTTGTTCAAAATACGATATACAATATATCTTAACTTTAATTGATTCTGACCTTCCAAAAGAAAATAAAGAAATCATTTCCAAAGAAGATATTTGTCTTGAATTAAATGATAAAGATGATACTGGTAAATTATTTTTACATAGTTTTTAAAATAACGCGCCCTAACATAGTGTATAAGTAATGGCGGGCAAAGTGCTAAAAATGAACAATATGAATAAAATCAACAATAGTGCAATAATGAACAAAAGTGTGGATAATATCGCCACTACTCATACACATAACCGTTGTGTGGCACTCAAAAACAGAACGATACGGCAAGAATTAGCAAAACTTGTAAAAAATAAAAGTTTTGCTAATTTTTATTGTATATTTGTACTATGATAGAAAAAAGGATTAGAAGAAAATATTATCTTGATAAGTTATGGTCCTATAAAGACAAGGATATAATAAAGGTTGTAACGGGTTTGCGTCGTTCCGGTAAATCAACTCTTTTGCAAATATTCAGAGATGATTTATCAAAAGAAGAAGTGTCCGATAAGCAGATACAATTTTATAATTTTGAATTGCCTGAAAATTTTCTTAACAAATCTTGGGACAAACTCTACTTTGAAATAAAAGAAAAACTACAACCGAAGAAAATGAATTACATCTTTCTTGATGAAATTCAAAATATTGCTGATTTTGAAAAATTGGTTGACGGAATTTATGCCACAGAAAATACCGATATCTATATTACAGGTTCTAACGCAAACTTATTATCAAGTGAGTTAGCAACTTTATTAAGCGGAAGATATATTGAAATTTCAATGTTGCCTTTTTCATTTTCTGAATATCTACAAGGCAGAAATATAGACACAAGTAATAAGTACTTAAATTATGAAGCCTTATTTTACGATTATGTAAATGAAACTTCCTTGCCAAAAGTTATTGATTTGCGAGAAGAAGGTTATGATAAAATATTTGAATATCTCGAAGCATTATACAATACAATTATCGAGAAAGATATTACACAGAGACATAAAATTTATAATAAAAGAGCATTTGTTAATCTTGTTAAATTTTTGGCGAACAATATTGGAAATCAAGTATCGCCGAGTAGTATTTCAAAAGCATTGAAAGCAGACAACCAAAATATCCATCATAACACCATTGAAAAATTCATAGAATATCTTGTTGAAAGTTTTGTGTTTTATAGAGTTAATCGCTTTGATATAAAAGGAAAGAAACAACTTGCTACTTTGGAAAAGTATTATATAGTCGATGTCGGTTTGCTAAATGTATTAGCTGGTAGAGAAAGAACATCAGATAGAGGCCATATACTTGAAAACATTGTATATCTTGAATTATTAAGAAGAGGTTATAAAGTATGGACCGGTCGTTTACGTAATACGGAGGTGGATTTTACTGTGAAAAACCGGGATGGAGAAATTGAATATTATCAAGTTTCTTGGGAAATATCAAATAAAGAAACCGGGAAAAGAGAATTTGCCCCGTTAGAAGCAATAAAAGATAATTATCCTAAATTTTTATTAACCAAAGATGCTTTTACTCAAAACAGAAATGGAATAATCCACAAAAATGTATTCGAATGGTTAATAGAAAAATAAATAGGGCCACCAAGAGCGACCGCACAACAATGTATATAAGTCATTGGGCGAGTGGTAGTTAAATTGAAATATTAAGAATATAAATAAACGGTATAGTAGATTGAAAATTAGGTGTTTCAAAACGC
>JALULU010000259.1 GCA_027040585.1 Acidobacteriota bacterium
ACTAATTGAATCTATATTCTTTTAACCCAATTTTGTTTTTTTATTAAAAATTTATAAATTTGAGTCAATAAAGATATAGGATAAGGTCAGATTCCAATAATTTTTTCAAAATAATTAATGTGATTCTTATTGATGTGATTCTGTGATGACATCCTATATAAAATGAATAATGTTGATAAATTGATATTTTAATAAGAATAAATATGTCTAAAAAAATTTGCTTGACCAAATCGCAATTGGGCGCTATTTTAATTTTAGTTATTCTTCTCACTTTGATTCTTGTTGATTGGGATAGTTTTATCCAAGGTTTTAAGCAGGGCATAACGGGAAATTAATGCCCAATGCAATCAATTTAGGTTTTATAATGAGTACAAAGGATCAAACCCGTTGAAGGTTGTTTTAACATTAAAATTATAGTATATTTTAAAAATTTTTAAGATAAAACTCATATGATAACTCAGAAACAAATATTGGAAAATGAATTATTAGCGCCTTATATTGATCAGTTAGAATACTATTCAAAATGGGCGAAGATACATAAAACAGCCTATTGGGCATTTGGTTTGACCCAACTGTTTCTAAGTTTTGCTTTAACTGCAGCATTGATTCTTAAAAAAGATAGTTTATATGTTGTTGTTTTTGCAATTGCACTTAATTTTGCATTGGTGATGAGTCAATATTTACAACTATCAAAAAAATATGAGAGATACCGATTGACAGAGATTAAGCTTCAATTTTTATTATTAAATTTTTCAAATTCTTTTTATGAATTAGGCTTTGAAGATGTTGAAGCTTATATTAAAAAAAATGTATCCACCTTGGGCCAAGAAATAGAAAGAATAGTTACAGATGAATTTGTGTATCACTTTAGGGATCTTAAAGAATTTATTGAATTTTCAGAAAAACCAAAAATGGTTAATGTGCCTGAAAATGTTTAGTTTTATGATACTTTAAGTGAGGCTATTAACAATCAGCAAGATTTCATCGATGGCTGGAATATGGTATCGGTTTCATTGTTGCATCTTTTAAAATAGTTATTGCCATTAACTTTTTAAACTACTAACAGAAATTTATTGGGCAATTGATTATTGTGCTTGTCAACAACATTGATTGATTTTTTGAAATAAAATCCGGCGCCTCGGCACGATTTCTTCCTTCGTCAAAAATCACTAATCCGAAATTAATAGTGAGATTTCTCTCCCGACAGAAGTCGGAATCGAAATGACAATCAATCAACAAAGTATCCAATGAAGTAATATAAATCCTCGTTTCCTCTAAAGAAATGAGATTTCTCCTCACTCCTGCGTCATTCGTTCGAAATGACACGATACTTACTCTATCTGAATAACATTGACTGTCATTTCGAAGGAGGAACGACTGAGAAATCTTTTGATGGTAGTATCCTTTTGATTATAGAGAATGATTAGAGATCCCTTCCTGTTAAATCAGGACATGCTATCACTCGTGCCCCACTTGTTTGAAATATCAAACATTCCCTGTAACACTTTTCCTAAAAATTCGTTAAGTAATAAAGCTTACAAAAAGTATTTTTGTAACTTTACGCTTGACGGATTTTTTTATGCATTTCAGATTTGCGGTTTCAGATTTATGATCTCAGATTTAGAACCGCAAAATCTGACATCAAAAATCGCCAATCGGCGTTCGGTATTCATTTGGGTTTTCTATAAAAATGAAGGCTGATTTACGAAGTAACAGAAAAAGTAAAAATCATCTGACATCCGACATTTAAAAAATTTGAAATGAAAAAATATACAGGAGCATAATAGGAAGCACTAAATAATAATCAAAAAGCAAAGTTCTATATGAACCGTGAAAATCTGAAATCATTGCATTATGAATAGACAAGAGCTAGAAAACCGGTTAATTAATTTTGCCATTGATGTGATAAGGTTAACCAATTATCATAAAAATAACTATGCCGGCAATCATTTATCGGGACAAG
>JALULU010000260.1 GCA_027040585.1 Acidobacteriota bacterium
AAGCGAGACCTAAAACAGCCATTGGCATTGCTGGATGTACATAACTAAAACCCATAAAGAGGTAACAAGGAATCATCATAAGTGACCCAACCATCATCATAGTGGCACGTTTTCCAACCTTATCTACTAACCTTCCAAGGAATGGTGCCAGGCACATTGAAAAGAATATAATTATGCTTGTTAAAGTTCCAGATGTAGAAAGTGTGAAATTCCATTTTTCGTGAAAAAAATCTGAAGAAAATGCAGTGAAAGGAAATATAGCTGAATAAAATGTTACACATAATAAAGTTATATACCAAAAAGGAGCATTTAATTTCTTTACATCACTTAAAACAATTTTGTCAACAGCTTCTCCTTCTCCTATGGATGTTGTAAGTATTTTTGCTTTTTCAGCTCTTTTATCAAGTATTACATATATTATATTAGACAGAAATGAAAGCACACAGAAAAAAGCAGCTGCCCATAAAGCCATTTTCCAGCTATTAAAAAAGTTCGCTATTTTAGCTTCTGTATTAAAAGTTATAAGTGTCCCAAGCCTGCTTATGGTGAGAGCTATTCCAAAAGCCATTGCAAGTTCTCTGCCTTTAAACCATTTTGCAAGGATGGCACTTTGTGCAACCACAAGTGATTCCGAACCTATGCCGAAAATAAATCTTCCAAGTAACATCAATTTAAAATTAATTGCAGTAGCTACAAGTGTAGCACCTATTACAATCAGGGTGGAGAATATCATGCTGGCTTTTCTTGTACCAATTTTATCTATTAAAAGTCCACCAAAAAATACCATAACAACATTAGGCCAGCTGTAAAGACTGTACATAAGCCCAATGTCCTGATGTGTAATGTGGAGAGATTTCATCAGCATTGTAGATATGGCACCTATACTATCATATGCGAAATAACTGCCATATGTAAGAAGGCTAACAAACAGCAAGACCCACCATCTATAAAGTGGTGAAATATTCTTTTGTTTTTCATTTGCCAAGTCATTAACCATAATAAAACCTCAAAATGATTAAATGTGTATTTTATATTTTAGATTTTATTTAATCAAGTCAAAAAGTGCCAGGTACAAATCACATATAAGTCAAAAGAAGAAAGTGCCAGGCACATAAGAGGGAGGGAGTTTTTAAAATATTTTTGTGTTTTTAAGGTATTGGAATTGGATTTAATCAAGGTGATGAGGGAGGTATTTAAAAGGTTTATAGTTGTATAGAGGGGATAAAAAGAGTAAGTAGGAGAGCGTTAATTTCGTTAAATTTTATAGATTGTGAAGATTTTTAAATTATTATTTTGGTTTTAAAATATGGATTAAGGGAACAATTCATTTTTATTTTTAGATTTTTTGAGTTTATTAGGTTTAGGAGTTTTTTTATTCGAATTAACTTCTTTGAAGTTTATGTAAGAAGAGAAATCACCTACATATTTAATAGAGGTATTTGAGTATTTTTTAGATTTTTTAAGGTTGAATCTATTTTTAAAGTTTTTATGGAAGTTTTTAATAAAAGTGAGGCTACCAAAGATTAAGCCATTTTCAAGTAATATATTTTTGATTTTAAGTTGAGGGATGAGTTTTTGGTCAATATTTTCTTTTTTATTATAACAACTTGAGAATTTATAATCTGAAGGGTTTTCAACAATACCAGCTCTAACAGGGTTCATTTCTATATAATCTTTACAGTAGTTAAAGGCTATACCATCTTCTATTAAGACACTTTTAAATCTTCCACCCCAGAAGTACCCTTTTCTGTCAAAGGTTTTGTTATACCATTTGCTAAATTTTTCCTTTAACATCTTCATAAACTCTGAGATATCCCCAAGTCTTTCCCTCAATTTTTCAATATCTTCATTCAGGATTAAATTTTTATATATTCCGGCATCTTTGCTTCTTTTTAATATTTCTTTATCATCTATTTCAAAGACATTTTTAGTTTTGATTAATATGTGAAAGTGGT
>JALULU010000261.1 GCA_027040585.1 Acidobacteriota bacterium
TTTATGCAGATGTCTTAAAAAAGAATAAAAAAAAGGAGTTTTTATATTTTTTAAAGAATTTATACTTCTATGAGGTATTGCTTGAATTATTTAATATTATTATCATATTAATTCAACTTTTTTACCTTTTTAATTTTATCACTGAACAAAGGAAAAATATTTTCCTTTACATTTTTATATATTTATTCTTTCTCTTTATTTCAAAGGAGATTTTACCTTCAGCTGCTTCAAAAAATAGATATAGATCCATTGTTATTTTATCTTATCCACTATTGAAAAAGATGGAATTTATTCTGTATCCATTTAGACTTTTAGGGTTAAGTAAAGCGAATTTCAAAGGAAATAAACAGGGAATTGAATTTTTTGAAGCGTTTCAAACAATTATTGAACTTGCTAAGTCGTTTAATTTCCGGGTAGATGAGAAAAAACTTAAAATGACCAACTCTTTACTGTTGCTATTTGATGAAAAAGTTGAAAAAATTAGAATTGATAAAAGAGATATCATTTATATTACAGAAGGGGCAACGCTTGAGGAAGTTAAAAATAAAATGATTGAAGAAAATCACAGCAGAATTGTATATATAAACAATGAGGAAGAATGGAAAGTTAAAGGGGTTATATTTATAAGGAATCTTTTGAAGTTTTATAATGCCAGAAATAAAAACAAGAGAATTGACAGGATTGAAGGACTTATTTTCCCACTTGCCACAATTTCATCTTCATCTACCATTATTAACCTTGTGGAGAAGATGAAAGAACTTGGGGAACAGATGTTATTGGTAATTAATGAATCATCTGAAGTAATAGGAATTGTCACCTTTGAAGATATTTTTGAGGAGGTAATTGGGGATATAAAGGATGAAGATCAGAGAGAAAAAATACAGATTTTGAAATTGGATAAAGATAAATATATATTGGATGGAACTTATGAGATAAAAAGTTTCAAGGAAGATATAGGAGAACTTCCAGAACAGGTTGACATAAGTGATGTTTCAACAATAGGGGGGATGATTGTAAGTTATCTTGGAAGAATACCTGAAAGCGGGGAATTGGTGGATATTTCAAAATATCATTTTAAAATACTTGATTCAGACCAGAGGAAAATTAATAGGGTTGAACTTGAAATCCTTGAAAGTTAAAAAATATGGAAAAAAATGAATCCTATTTTATTGAAAGGGCAATAAGACTTGCACATCTTGGGATTGGGTTAACTTCTCCAAATCCAACTGTAGGCTGTGTTATTGTTAAAGATGGAGAAATTGTGGGAGAGGGCTATCACATCTATTCTAAAAAGGATCATGCAGAAGTTGTTGCTTTAAAAAAAGCGGGGCGAAATACTAAAAACTCTACAATGTATGTTACTCTTGAGCCATGTTTTCACCACGGTAGAACTCCTCCCTGTGTAGATAGGATAATAGAAAGTGGTATAAAGGAAGTTGTAATTTTAATGATTGATCCAAATCCACTTGTAGCAGGAAAAAGTGTTGATAAATTAAGGCAAAATGGGATATCTGTAAAGGTAGTTAAAACAGATAAAAGGCTCAAAAGGTTAAATGAGGATTTTATAAAATTTATAACAAAAAAATTGCCCTTTGTTGCAATAAAGGTAGCATCAACACTTGACGGTAAAATTGCCACCAAAACTGGTGATTCAAAGTGGATTACAGGTAAGGTAGCAAGAAAATACACACATTTTTTAAGATATAGATATAATTCAATTTTAGTTGGTATAAATACAATTTTAAAAGATGATCCCCTTCTCACATGCAGGTATAAAAAAAGAAAGGATATACCCTTTTACAGATTTGTGATTGATCCAGATTTAAGGATTACAAGTGATGCAAGGATTTTTAATTCAGATGATGTTCTTTCTCCAGTTGTCATATTTACAAAAAAGGGAAAATATGAAGATTTAAATGGAAAAATAGTAAACGTACCAGATAAAAATGGTATTTTAGATTTAGATTTTATTCTTAAAAAAATATGTGAACTAAATGTTTCATCTGTTTTGATAGAAGGTGGTGGTTATACCATTTCGAAATTTATTGAGGCAAATTTAGTGGACAAATTGCACCTTTTTTTATCACCAAAGCTAATGGGAGAGGGAAAATCTTTTTTTCCTTTTGAAGGGGTTCTAAAGATGGAAGATGCTATTAAGTTAAAATTTGAATCCATTAAAAGGTTTAAAGAAGATGTCTTATTGAATTTTTATTTTTAAGAGGATTTTATTATGGATATGGAGAATAAATTTTCAACCTATAGTCAATTTATTGAAATAGAAAATTTGTCAAAAGCGCTTTCTAAAAAATATAAAACATTAAAAAACTTTGTTGACAATTTTTTTCTTTTTTTTAAGACAGAAATACTTAACTCAGAACAAAAAATTTATGAAGACTCTGGAAATATTTTAGAATATGATTTTCAGAGATTTAGCAATTTTTTAAATTTTTTTAAAGAAATTGTAAAAAAAGAGGAAATATTAACTGTAGATACAATAAAAAATATAGGTTATTCCCTTTCAATTGAAAATTCTGATTTTAGAAAGGGAAATGTCAATGTAATCTTTCCAGGACAAAAATTATGTGAAGCGTCAGATATAACTCCTTTTTTACATAACACCCTTTTGTGGTTTTCTGAAAAGGAAGGTGGTGTAGCTATGCTACATTCCATTGAAAAGTCAGTTTTATTTACACTTAGAATGTGCGATTTTATGCCCTTTGAAATTGGAAATTTAACCATTGTTAGGTGGATTTCGTTTTTTTACTTGCTAAAAAATTTTATAGTGCCCCCTTTTAATGTAAATTTAAAAGAGTGGCAAAAAAGTTTAAATTTTGCCTTTAATAATTTTTTAACAACTGGTTTAACAATGATGTATAGAAATTTGGCGATAGAAAACAGCAAAAGATTTCTTGAAAATGAAATATTTTGACCCCTTTAAATTTGATGTTTATGTATTTGATGTAGATGAGTGTATTTTAAGAGGGCACTCACTTATCATAATCTCCTTTCATATTTTTAAAAAGTATCTTATAAGAAACCCACTTATTTCACTTAAATTTTTTTTATCTGGCACTGTTTTATATTTATTAAAGATTTTAAATATAAAGGACTTTCAAAAATCTAACAAAATACTATTGTCTTTTTTTATGTTTGGATTGAAGGGAAGTAATGTTAAATATTTTTTGGAAGGTATATCAAAAGCTTTAAATAAAGTTGAACCGGAATTTTATGAGTTTTTAGAGCGAATTGGTGAGAAAAAGTTAATATTTATTTCATTTGGAATTAAAAATTTGGTGGAGAGCCTTTTGGAGAAAGGTTTTAAAAGTAATGATAATTTTAAAATTTTTTCAAACACTATTTTAATAGTAGATGATAAAATTTTGGGATTTAAAGATGAGGTTTTGTGGAGGAGAGAAGATAAGTTAAATGTTTTAAAGAGTGAAATAAAACATTTGGATAGAGTATTGATGTTTGGACACAGTGAAAATGAATTAAAGATGTGTGAGTTTTTGAAAAATAATAATGGTACGTGTGTTGGAATAGGGAATGTGAAGAAAAAGCATGAAGATAGATTTGATTTAATTTTTAAAGATTGGAAAGAGTTTATGGAGGTTATAAGGAAAAATGGATGAAATTGAGGTGAGAGTTAATTTTTCGAAGGAACTTTCAAAAAGGGCTGGAAAAATTCTCCTTTCATATTTTGAGAAAAATTTTGACATAATGAAAAAGGGGAAAATTGACCTTGTGACAAATGCTGATTTTGAGTCTGAAACTTTTTTAAAAGAGGAAATATCAAAAAATTTTAAAAATGACAGTATATTAGGTGAGGAAAAGGGAAGCCAAAAGGGAGAAAATAATATTAAATGGGTCATTGATCCCCTTGATGGTACACTCAATTTTTCACATTCATATCCTTTTTTTTCAGTTTCAATTGGAATAGAGATTGATGGATCAATAGTTGCCGGTGTTGTATATGATCCTGTAAGGGATGACCTTTTTTGGGGAGTTAAGTCCCGGGGCGCTTTTTTGAATGATAAAAAAATAGAAGTATCTGAAATTGATGAGTTAATAAATTCAATGCTTGCTACTGGTTTTCCATATGACATTCACGACGCCAGGGATAATACAATAGATTTATTTGTAAGGTTTTTAAAAACTGCTCAGGCAATAAGGCGTGATGGGTCTGCTGCCCTTGATATTTGTTATGTTGCCATGGGTCGGTTTGATGGATTTTGGGAAAGAAGGTTAAAACCATGGGATACTGCTGCTGCAAGTTTAATTTTAAAAGAAGCAGGGGGTAGAGTTTCAGATTTTACAGGGAATGAATATTCAATATATTCTGATGAGATATTGTGTTCAAATGGAAAAATTCACACACAGATGGTAGAAGTTTTAAATGTCAATAAATAAACTTCAATTAATATTAGTCCCATAAAAAATTTTCATTTGTAAATTTTGACTTTTTTCCCAATTAGTTAATTACAAATTGCAGGTCTGACCCCACAAAAAAATAGAGGTCTATCCCCAATGTTCGTGCCCCACAAAAAAGACAAATTTATACAAACAATATAATATGCGGGTCTGACCACAATATTTTGTTTCCTTTCTTTCTTCTATTTTCTTTTTAGATTTGAAATTGACAGATTGTCAAAATTTTTTTAACATTGTTTATGTGAGAAATATTAAGTTTAAAATTTTTTTTGCATCTATTTTACTTATTTTTTTTGGCTTTCCATTGAGGTTATATTTCAGGCTACCAATTTATCCACATAAAAGAGGAGAATATACTACAACCTTTAACACTAATGATGCTTCAATTTTGAATTGGGCTTCTAAATTTGATATAGTTGAAATAGGCGGTGTAGGGGACATTACACCTCGAAAAACCATCCAATTTTTAAAAGAGCGAAACGTTAAGAGAATTTTTTTATATGACTGGATGCCCGCTGTTTACTATTATATTGATGATTTTAACTATTCCTTTGTGAACTGGATTTATGAAAATAGATATCATGCAACATTAAATCCAGACGGACCTTTTCCGCATACTCAAAGTGAGGGGTACGATTTTGCAAGAGATTATTACTTGGATTTTGCCTATAGTGATGTTGTTTCAAAAAGAGTTGATTTTATATGTGACCTTTCCATTATGAACGGTTACAACGGTATTTTTTATGATTGGGGACCAGGTATGTTTATTTTTGAACCTGAGTATTCAGCTATAAAGGAAAATTTTAATAATAGACACCCTGATATTTCCTATCTTACCACTGTTGGGAATTTTTACCGCCAGTTAAGGCATAGATGTGATGAATTTAATATCCAGATAATGAGCAATCAGGGATACAGAAATGGAAAAAATGTTTTACCCTATGTTGATTACGATATGGCTGAATCATATATTGTTGGTTTTGATTACTATGGAAGAATTTTAGACGTGGATGGTTATGGAGAGATTGAAGTTCCCGAGACAGATTTTTTCCCTGTAAGTGAACCGGGAAATGAAAGTTTTTCAGATACATTATTTTATCTTGATGAAATTGAATCGCTCATAAAGAAATTTGCAGGAAGTAGATTTAAAAAATTTATATTTATGGATTATGCTGCCCCTGAATTTAAATTTGACAGTAAAAAATCAAAATATATCCCTTTTAAACCTAAAGATGCAATTTTTCTTTCATTTGCTACGGCAAAACTAATTAATCAGGTTTCATATCTTCAGGTGCCCTTTGACCCACACCTGGAATTTTCAAATATTTATTTTGTGGATCTTGGAAAACCACTTCAAAACTATTATTTAAAGAATGATATTGAAAAATATGCTATTAGATTTTTTCAGAATGGTTTTACCCTTGTATATTATGGAAATCAGCTTGAAAAGGAAATTTTACTAAATAGCAATTTCATTCCAGATGATACTTACTACTTTGACCTTTACACCAACAGATGGGAATTTTCAAGTGATCACGTTATCAAATTAAAAATCAAAACCAAAGTGGATAAGCGTACAGGGAAAACCATTCCTGCTGGAAGGATCGTAATGTATGGAAACATCAACAGGATAATTTTGCAGTAGTTGTTAAAAAATTTGGGGAAAGAAAAGGTGGAGAACCCCACCTTTTCTAAATGAACATTTCTTCATCTAAAATGGCTTTATTTACGGATTTTCTGCTTTTACCAAGCAAGGTGTTAAGCCCTGTCTTTAACCCCTTTAGCACAGCAGAAAGCTCATAAATAGGTGTTAGTATACCTTCTGTAACAGCATCTGAAACTAAGATTAGCTTTTTCTTGAGATCTTTTAAAGTATCATCAAATTCCTCAATATTTTCAACAACAATGTCTCCTGTATGATTAATTTTGTCTCCAACTTTTTCAGCTACCTCTTGAATTATTTCAGATGCCTTTACCAGATTTTCACTAATTTTTTCCACATTTTCCTGGATTGGGGTAAATCCATCAATTAAATTTGAACTTTTTTCACTGACTTCATCAATTTTAGGTTTAACGTCTGTAACAATTTTGTTTAAATTTTCAAGTGAGGATTTTACCTTTTTGGATAAATTTAAAACCGCTATTCCAATAATAACAATTACAATAGTTTGTACAAGTAGTATGAGAATTAAAAAGATATTTGTTCCCATAGTTTATTCTTCCTCTTTTTTTTCTTTTTTGCCTTCTTTTTCACTTTTATATGCTTTTTTACCTGCTTCAATGGCAGATGAAAGAACTTCTTTTTTCTTATCTAAAAGTTCTTTACCTCTTTTGCTAAGTTCTGTTGCCTGTTCACTAATTTTTTCCTTTGCTTCTTTTAACTTTTCCTGTAGTTCTTTTATTTTTTCTGAGGATGTGTCTTTGGTTTCTTTAGCTTTTTTTGCTATTAGTTCCCTTGTTTCAACACCACTTTTGGGGGCAAATAAAAGGGCAACAGTTGCACCAACAATTCCACCCATAACAAAATAAAATACTTTTTCTCCAACATTTGTACCTTTTCCTTCATATTCGTAACTCATAATTACCTCCTTAATATATAGAATTACTAAAATACTATAAACATTTTTCCAAAAATAGTCAATCAGTTTCTTGGTACAGCAGATAAAAGTTTACCATGATTGTCGGTAAATAATTCAAATGCTGTAAATTTATCATCACAATATAGAGTGATATATCCCCCCAACTGATTGAGTGTGTCAGGTATTAAATAGTCATTGCTAATAACACCAATAAGTCTGCCATTGGGATCAATGCTTACCACTTTCTCACCAACGAAGGTGCCGTCTTCTTTATATACATCTACATAAACATTTATAGGATAATCATTTGGATTTAAAACAGTAATACCAGTAAAGTAAGATAAATCTGTATTTGGTATCGGACCATTTGCAACATGTGAAAAAACTGCCCAGTTATATGTTGTATCATCTAATAATAGTGAAGATTCAAATTGAGGTACATCATTTAACCCATCTCCAAAGATAACATCTCCTATTAAGCCATTTTCAGTGGAATCTACGTACACAATTCCAGTGGTGTAATCTGGATATGTTGAAGGGTCATCTAACTGGAAAAGCTGCCATCCATTAACATTTACTGAGCCACCAGATGGAACATCATTTATTGTGCTTGAATAAGTGCTTCCATCGTCTGTAAGAAGAGTAAAAGTGATATCAGCACTGTTTTCTGAAGTATTTATAATATTAAAACTTGTGTTATATGGGAGAGGAAATGATCCACCAGATGCGAAATGGGAGCAAAATAACTTATTGACTCCATTATCTATGGCAAATGGTAATGTGTGAATTGTAATAATATTTCCATTCTCATCAAAATGGTTTACCCTTGCATATCCATAAAGTCCATCACCGGATTCAATTTCAGCTTTTATATAACAATTA
>JALULU010000262.1 GCA_027040585.1 Acidobacteriota bacterium
TTCTTGTCTCCTTTAAAATTTCCTCAAGTTCCATTAAACAACTTCCACACCCACCACCTGCCTTTGTGTAATTTGTTATCTCCTCAACCGTTTTTAAATCATTTTCAATTATTGTCTTTTTTATAAGCCCTTCAGACACACCAAAGCATTGACAAACAATTCTACCTTCATCTTCTTTTTCAACATGAGCAGTACCTTTAGATTTACCTTCAAAATTTTCTATTGCCACCTCAAGTGCCTCTCTACCCATCACAGAGCAGTGCATTTTTTGTGGTGGCAAGCCCCCAAGAAATTCTGCTATATCTTTGTTTGTTATTTTCTTCGCTTCCTCTATTGTCTTCCCCTTAATCATTTCAGTAAGAGCTGATGCAGATGCAATTGCACTTCCACACCCAAAGGTTTCAAACTTAACATCTACAATCTTCCCATCCTTAACCTTTAAATAGATTTTAAGGGCATCTCCACAGGCAATAGATCCCACTTCCCCTACAGCATCGGCATCCTCAATTTTTCCAACATTTCTTGGATTAAAAAAATGGTCTTTAACTTTTTCAGAATATTCCCACATATTTATCACCTCTTATTGTTTTTTAAAATAGCCAGCAAAACCTCTGGCATAGAATTATTTTCAATCATCTCTTTACACAGTGCACATTCCTCCCAATTTGGAAGGAACCTACAACTACAGTTTTCAAGATGATCTAAAGCTCCTTCTATATCATTTTTCAAAAGTTTTAAAGCCTCTATTTTCTCGGCAGTATCTTTCAATTTTTTTTTCAAAATTTGAATTAATAACTCAAGGTTTTCCTCTGGAGTTTTGCCATATAGATCTATATTCAAAAAAGATTTTATCTCGCTTATTGAAAAACCTATTTTCCTCAAAAGCAAAACAACCTTTAGCCTTTTAACATTCTCCTCAGAATAGAGTCTATAACCAGAGGTTGTATAATTATCTGGTTTTAAAATTCCCTTCTCTTCATAAAATCTTATTGTTCTCTGACTTACACCAAATTCTTTTGCTATATCACCTATTTTTTTCATTTCACAACCTCGCCAAAGCATAACCTTACCGTATAGGTTAAACTTTGTCAAGTTTTTTTTAGATTTTTTTAATTATACACAAATGAAAATATGAAAATTGCCAGGCAGGAAATTTTTCATGCATAAAAAAAGCCCTTCCCACCGAGGAAGGGCAAAGGGTTTAAAATGAGGTATTATAATTATACAATACCCTGTGCGAGCATTGCATTTGCAACTTTGATAAACCCAGCGATATTTGCACCATAGAGGTAATTTCCTGGATGTCCATAGGCTTCAGCAGCCTCTAAAGATGCCTTATGGATTGATTTCATAATGTTTTGTAATTTCTGGTCAACCTCTTCTCTTGTCCACTGGAGTCTTAAACTATTCTGACTCATTTCAAGCCCTGAAACAGCTACGCCACCAGCGTTTGAAGCCTTTCCTGGACCATAAAGGACATTGTTTTCAAGGTAAACATCAATTGCCTCAGGTGTTGAAGGCATATTTGCACCTTCAGATACACAGAAACAACCATTTGATACGAGAGCCTTTGCATGTTCTCCATTAATTTCATTCTGAGTTGCACAAGGCATTGCAACGTCAACTTTAATTCCCTCTTCTTTAATTACATCCCATACAGATTTTCCTTCATAGTATTTTGCTGAAGAGAATTTTTCAGCAAATTCTTTTACTCTTCCCCTTCTAACATTCTTAAGATCCATCAAGAAATCCCACTTTTCTTTGTTAAATCCTTCCATGTCAATTACTGCGCCCTTTGAATCTGAACAGGAGATAACCTTTCCACCAAGCTGAGAAACTTTGTCAATTGCATACTGTGCAACATTTCCTGCACCACTTATTGCAACTGTTTTCCCATCAAAGGTTTCTTTTCTTGTTCCAAGCATCTC
>JALULU010000263.1 GCA_027040585.1 Acidobacteriota bacterium
TACACATATTCTTTAATATGTTTATTCTATGGATGTTTGGTCCTGAGGTTGAAAGAATACTTGGGGGAATAAGATTCTTAAAGTTTTACTTTTTTTCAGGGATTGGGGCTGGAATTTGCTGCTATTTGATTTCTCCTTTCTCTCCAATTCCAGTCATAGGTGCATCAGGTGCCATATTTGGTGTTTTACTTGCTTTTGCAATGTTTTTCCCTGATAGGATTTTGCTTCTTTTTATGATAATTCCAGTTAAGGCAAAATATGTTATTGCTGGATATGCTATCCTTGAGGTTTATCTAACACTTATTGGCCCAAAGGATTCGATTGCCCATATTGGTCATGTGGGTGGGCTTATTTTTGGATATATTTTTTTAAGATGGGGAAATATAAGGAAGGATATGAGATTTTACTATTTAAAACTAAAGTATTGGTGGATAAAGAGAAAATATTAGGAGGGTAGATTATGGAGTTTGATCTTTTAAAAAAGATGGAGGAAATAAGAGATTTAATTAAAAGTGAAAAAATAGAATTTATAGATTTAAAGGCTATGGATATTTTTGGGAGGATTAGGCATTTAACACTGCCAGTATCAATGTTTACTGAGGACTTAATTGAAAAGGGCGTTGGAATAGATGGTTCAAACTATGGCTTTTCTAAAATAGATAAGAGTGATTTTATAGCCATACCTGATCTTGATACCTTTTTTATTGAAAATGATTCATATAATAAAAGGGCTTCATTTTTAGTTAATTTTAAAAAGGACCCCGATAGTAGTGATTTTATTTTTCAGGATTTGAGATATCTCTCGAAAAGATGTGAAAAGATGATAAAAGATTTAAAAGTTGGAGATGAGATACTCTTTTCTCCGGAATATGAATTTTATATTTTTGATAGGGTTGATTTTGAAGTAGGAACCCATACGTCTTTTTATAGTATTTACAGTAAAGAAACTGGCAATGAAACTTCATATCACATAGATATACCCAAAGATAGATATTTTCACATTAGATGTGAAATAGTTTCAATGCTTGAAAGTTCAGGAATTAAAACAAAGTACCATCACCACGAGGTTGGTCAGTGGGGTCAACAGGAAATAGAGATAGGTTTTAATGGACTATTGAAATCTGCTGATATATCGCTTCTTTTTAAGTATTTTTCAAGAAAGGTGGCAGAGAGAAATGGTGTAGTTGTCACATTTATGCCAAAACCCCTTAAAGATATGGCTGGAAGTGGTTGGCATGTGCATCAGTTTATACAAAAAGATGGGAAAAGTATTTTTTTTGATGAAAATAGTTTGTTAAGTGAAATGGGATTGCACTATGTTGGAGGGTTAATAAGACATGCAAAGGCCCTATGTGCCTTTACAAATCCATCTGTAAATTCCTATAAGAGATTAACCCCTGGATATGAGGCTCCTGTTTCAATTGATTTTGGAGAGGGTGATAGGAGTTCCCTTATAAGAATTCCACAATATGCTAAAAATGTAAGGGAGTGCAGGATTGAATACAGGGTCCCAGATTTTTCCTGTAATCCCTATCTTGCCCTTTCTGCAATGACCATGGCAGGTATTGATGGGATAATAGAGAAAATTGATCCATATGAAGAGATAAAAAGGTTAAAAAGTAAAGGTGAAGATAGATTGCCAGGAAGTCTTGAAAAGGCAGTGGAATATCTGTCAGGAGATAAAGATTTTTTGAAAAGGGGAGGAATTTTTAAAGAGGATCTTATAAATAATTGGATAAAGGTAAAAGAGAATGAAATGTCTAAGTTAAATTCATATGTCTCGCCAGCTGAATATCTGTTTTATTTTGATATGTAAAAATTTTTAAAAAAAATATTGAAAAAATATTTTAAAAAAATATAATTAGAAGTGTAATGGCTATTAGAAGAAAAATACTTTTTGAGGGTAGCAATATGAGGAAAAACTTGTTTCTGATTTTTTTGTCTTTCTTTCTTTTGACCTTTTTTGGTTTTGGGTCAACTTTTAATTCCATGACCAACCTTGTTAAAAATTCTGTTGCAATTTTTATGTGTAAGTATCCAGGTCATGGAGACAGTGTAAAGGTAATTGGGACGCTAAAGGGTACTGTTCCCAGGGATGTAAAACTTGGGGAAGTCTATCTTGAAAATATGGAACCAGGGACACTTTACATTGTTTTTGCAAAGAAGAGAAATCCCTGGAGGGTTTTTCCAGACGGGTATATCTATTTGACCTATGATGAAGTTGCTGGTAGAGTCTGGAGGAGCCCAATGAATCTTGAAAAACTCTTTAAAAATATAGATCCACAGGTTAGGAGTGAGCTTTATAGGATTCCAGCACCAATTCACAGAAAAACTCATCATCCAATAACAATTGGAACTCTTGTGGATGAGATAAGTCATTTGCCTGAAGGTTCACCTGTATCTAATAGAATTTTTGGCCCTGCATTAAAGGGAGTTATTAAATCTTCACTTGGTGAGAGATATGGAAGGGCAACACCTCCTGCTAATTCACTTCCAAGGGTATTTAATGTAAATGGTACAGGAAATTTTAAGCCAGGTATTTTTCAGGGTAAGGTATCGCATGGGAATTTTAAGAGAAATGTAAAGGATATAACTTCCTGTAGCGGTGGAACTGTTTTAAATATAGGTGATGAAGGTAACCAGCAGATAAATTTTACATCCTTTTCATTCCCATATATGGGTACAACTTACACTTCCTGCTATGTAACAGATAATGGCTATATTACATTTGGAAGTGCCTATAACACCTATTATGTTGATCTTTACCACTTCTTTAGTTACATGCCCCCTGTTATAGCCCCATTTTTTAATGATTTTGACCCGGGTTCTGGTGGTACAATCTCCTATGTTGAAACTGCAAATGAGCTAATAATCTGTTGGGATGAAATGCCTGACTATTGGTATCCTTCATATACCTGTTCCTTTGCACTACATCTATATAGTGATGGCTCCTTCATGTTTGAATATGGCACAATGGATGTCTACTGGCAGGGTATAATGGGATTTAGTGATGGCTCAAATAATACCCACACATTATCAGGTGATTACGATTTTTCATATTTGATGGGAAACACTGGAGTTGCACAGATAAATGGAAATTATAAAAATGTATTTGATGACTATTCAAATGACCTTGGATGGATAGATTATGGAATGGTCTATTTTAGCGGAAATCCGACAGGTATAGATCCTGCTGACAATTTAGATGGGTATGATTCCATGTCAAATGCTTACGTTTTGGATGTGGCAGCTTCTCCAACGCCTGGATGGTTTAGCTACACTTCTCCTGATGGTGGACATTTATCACCAGGCGAAACTGTTTGGTATAAGATTGAAGTTCCCGGACAGCCAGATGAACAGTATATTATTGACGCAAAGGTTACATCCTATGATGCCTATGATGACTATGCGGATACTATGATTGGTGTTTTTGATGAAAATGGAAATTTTATAGATTATTTTGATGATGTGCCTGGGTGGTTTGGTTCATACGATCCGCATGAGAAAGTGCTTGTGCCAGGTGGCACTACTTTGTACATTTGTGTTACAGGTACAGGTGACTATGGATTTAGTGGAAACCACACAGAGGATGGTTCAATAGGAGTCCACATTACTGTTATGGATTGGACAGGTTATCCACTGCCACTTGGTGATGATGATTATATAACTTTACTGTTACCCCAAAATGCTCCATTCCCTATTGCAGGGTACGAATGGCCTGCAATGTATCTCTGCTCAAATGGTTTTGTATCCTTTGACTATCCAGATACAAATTATGATCCCAATGAAGGTGATTTAGAAAGTGGTCCAGTCAGGGCATGTATGTATTGGGATGACCTTTCACCAAATTATGCTTCTTATCCCTATGGTGTGTATTACTGGACAAATACAGAGGATCCAGAATTTATGTATGCAGGCATCCAGTTTTATGGTGTACCAACATACGATGGGGACATGACAAACTTTGCATCATTTTTTATAGCTGATGGTACCATGATTGATATGTTCAATTTGACATCTGACGATGGACTTGTGGGATATGGAATTGGTAATGGATTTCCAACACCTGGGTCAAAGGACCTGTCTGCTAAAATAAATTCCACATCAGTAATTGATTGGGGTACTGGATTAAAGAGTATTGGAACTGGTCTTGAACTCTATTACTATGAACTGTTTGATTCAAGTACAAATCCTTGTGACCTTGGTATAGATGGTGGTTTTAACTCCTTCCAGTTTTTTGGGATGTATAACTACACCTTTATGGGTAAGGATGTAGATAATAGTACATATGCATATTTTAATGATACAGATGCTTCAACAAGGTGCAAGTTTCTGTCACTTCAGAAAGATTACATTTTCTTAAGTCCAACAATGTATCCGGTTGCGGCTTCTTTTAGGGGTAATTACTACTTTGGTGTAAATGATAGAATGTATCCAGGTTACATTCAGACAAAGGGTAAATTTGATATGGATGGTAACTGTACGGTTTATCTAATTAACTATTACTACCCTGGACATCTATTTAAATGTATAGGTAATTGGTAGTAAGGTTTAAAAGATAAGCAAAAGCTCCCTTTATTTAAAGGGAGCTTTTTTTTTTACCTTTGTTAAGAGGTGATTTTTCGTGGATAGTAAAAAAAGGTCGATTGTTAAAGCATTTTCATGGAAGCTTTTAGCCTTTTTAATACTTGTGATTGTCAGTTATGCTGTTACTGGCAGTTTAAAGGATACAACAATAATAACGGTAATTTATCATATAATAGGTGTAATTTTATATTTTCTACATGAGAGGATATGGAGCAAAATTAAATGGGGAAGGGAAGATCATCCCCTTTCTGTTATTGAGATTGAAGGGAAAATTGATGAAAATGATATAGACCTAATAAAAGAGAAACTTAAGGAACTTGGATATGTTAAATGAGTGTTAAGGAGATGTGATATGGAAGAAAGGATTATAACTATAACAACAGATTTTGGAGATTCATATTATCTTGGTAGTATGAAAGGCTCAATCCTTAAAGTTAACCCATCTGCAAAACTTGTAGACATTACAAACTCAATTTCTATGGGAAATATCAGAGAGGCAGCCTTTGCTCTCTTTCAGTCCTATAAATACTTTCCCCAGTTTACAATACACCTTGTTGTAGTTGATCCAACCGTGGGATCAAATAGAATGCCCATAATTGTGGTTACTGAAAAGTACTATTTTGTTGGCCCTGACAATGGTGTTTTTAGTTATATCTATAAATTTGATGAGGTTTATAAGGTTATTGAAATCAAAGAGGAGCACTTCTTTAATGAAAAGGTCTCAAATACCTTTCACGGTAGGGACATATTTGGTCCCGTTGCAGGGTGGATGTCAAAGGGGATTGATACCTCAAAATTTGGTGAACCCATAAATAATTATCTTTCATTTGAAATACCATCACCCCAACTTATTAAACCCGGTGCAGTTAAGGGGAAAATCCTCCACATTGATAAATTTGGAAATCTGATAACAAATTTGACCGAGGAGATTATTCCTTTAGATGAAAATGGGTATCCAAAGACTATAAAAGTTATTACAAAATCAGGAGAAATTACAAAAAAATGTAGATTTTATAGCGAAGATAAAAGTGGAGAGCCATTTTTCATAATGGGAAGTGGAGGATTTTATGAGATTTCAGCAAATGGAAAGAGTGCCAGAGATATTTTAAATTTGAAGATTGGTTCTGAGATTGGGGTACTATATCAACCTAAATAGTTTCTCTTAACTTCCCCTGTATATTTATCTGCAATCCTTGTGGGTTCAGGGAGTTTATACTTTGTAATTAAATTTTTTACTATTTCTATTGAGGTATATACATCCATTAGATGACCGGGAGATACAAATATGGGTTTGACTTTTATTTTACTCCTTAGAACACCGCCAATAAATTTATCCTTATACCAGAGTGGAGACCATGATTTTATATTTTGTGGTGGGGGGATAAAACTCCCCACAAGTTTTTTCTTGGCGCATCCAATTGTTGGCTTATTTAAAATTAATCCCAGATGAGAAGCCAGTCCAATACCTCTTGGGTGTGCAATTCCCTGTCCATCACAGATAAAGAGATCCGGATCAATCTTACACTTTTTTATACACTTTAAAAGTGGAGGAATTTCCCTGAAGGATAAAAGCCCTGGAATGTATGGGAAATTTATGTCTGAGATATGGTACCTTTTTTCAATTATTTCTAAATTTTTATAGGAGAAGATGACAATTGTAGCGAACGCTTTCTTCACCCTTTCAACATAGGATACATCAACTCCTGCTACAGTGTTTATTCTACTTAAACTATTTTTAAGTATAACTTTTTTTGAGAGTTCAATCTGGAGTTTGAAATATTTTTTGTAATCACCCTTCATTTTGAAGCTTTTCTTTCATTATTTTTTTATAGTCTTCAACCCCCGGCTGGTCATATGGATTTACATTTAATAGTTCCCCCTCAAAGGCAGTTGCTATCTCAAAGAAATAGAAGAGCATTCCAAGTGTAAATTCATCTAATTTAGAAATTTTTATTTTACATGAAGGTCTTTTAGCATTTTTAAGGGCTATTTCATTTGCATGAAGTGCTGTATTTAAAAGTGTAGAAAACTTTTTCCCATTAAGAAAGTTGAGCTTTTCTGAAAATAGGTTTTCATTGGGAAGGGTTATATTACTTTTTCCAAAATCCTCTATCTCAATAAAAGTTATAACCTTGTTATATTTTCCTTCCCTGTGTTGTTGGGTTTGAGAGTGCATATCAGTTGTTCCAAGTGCTGGTATTGGTGTCCTTCCTTCATTTACAATATTTCCATCTCTATCTTTTTCCTTACCTAAACTTTCAGAAAGTAATTGTACATACCAATAAGAAAAACTTTTTAGTCTATCAGAGTATGGCATAATTACCGTTTCATTAAATCCCTTTTCTTTATAAAGTAGATAGGAGAATATGGCGTAAAGGTATGCTGGATTTTCAAAAATGTCCTCATTCTTAGTTATCTCATCCATTTTTTTTGCGCCATTTAATAATTTTTCAATATCTATTCCAACAGTTGCGGCAAGTACTAAACCCACTTCTGAAAGAACAGACCATCTACCACCAATACCTTCAGGTACCTCAAAACTTTGCAGGTTTAATTCTTTTGATATCTTTCTTAAAACCCCTTTTTTCCTATCAGTTATGACAGTAAAGTGGTTTTCAGGTTTTAATCCCCTTTCATTAACTTTTTGGAAAATGTACAGAAAACTTGCCATTGTTTCCATTGTGGTTCCAGATTTTGAAATTACAATAAACATCGTCTCTTCTAAATTAATTTCATCAAGTAAACCTTGAAGTGATGACGGATCAACATTGTTTCCGGCAAAAAATACTTTTGGAATATCCTTTTTTGTTTGATATGGATGACATAATGCATCTATTAAAACCTGATTCCCAAGATAACTTCCACCTATACCAAGTGATACAACATATTTATATTTATTTCTTACCCTTTCACCATAGCTTTTAATTCTTTCTATTAATTGAGGTTTTTCCTCACTTTGATAAGGTAACCTTGTAAATAAAACTTTTTCATTGTGCCCTTTAGCAATTCCCTTTTCTCTTAAATCTTTAATGGATTTTATAGCCCTATTAATTTTGTATTCAAGATTTTCAATATCTTTTAAAGATATTCCATTTTTATCTATTTCTTTTTCAGTTAGGTTTTTAAAATGGAATCCAAAATTTTCTCTATTTATTTCAAATTTTTTCATAAAAAAACCTCTCTTTTTTTATATTCACAAAACTCTTTTTATTATATAATATTCTTCAAAATTTAAATAGGGGTTTTAAAATGAAAAAAGCAGTGATTTTATCTTTTCTGTTTTTTATTATAATGGGGGTAGCTTTTTCAATGGAAAATAACAAAAAGGAAGAAAAAGAAGTTAAAAATTGGCTTGTCGCCGGTCCTGTTGATATTGTTGCACCACCTTTTTTAGATACCTATATGAGGAGTGATTATATTAAGGATCTTTTAGAAAAGAATATAGTGAAAATTGGTAGATTCTCACCTGAAGAAGGCAAAGTGCTTTCAAAAAATGGAAATGGCAATATTGTTTGGGAAAAATTGACAAATAAAATTAATTTTCCAGAAAATCCAGATGACTATTCCATTTACTATTTTTCTACATATATAAGAGTAAATAGGTTTACGAAGTTAACATTGAATTTCAAGATAAACAAACCTTTTAAGGTATACCTTGATGGAAAAGATGTACTTACAGTAAATAATCCATCAAATGATGGTAGTGAAAAGGAAGTCGATTTAATTGAAGGTACTCATTGGATTTTAGTTAAAGTTGTATCCGATTTTAAATTTATTTTCAATGTTACATATAAAAAAAGTGAGGAGACAAAGGAATCAGATGTTGAGTTTACTACTTCTCCTGAAAGGACATTGAGCAAATATGAAATTTTAAATGGTAAAAGTGTTAAGGACCTTTCAATTTCAGATGATGGACATTATGTCGTTTACAAAGTTTCGAGAAAAGATTTGGAGGGAAAAGAGCACAGTTATTTTGAAATCTGGGATGCTTTCAAAAAAGATATAGTTTTTAAGTCCCCAGAGGATGTAAATATTTCAAAAATTTTATGGGTACCCAAAAAAAAGGGCTTTCTGTTTTCAGTTAAAGATAAGGGGAAAACTGCAATTTTCTTTTTTGATGTTAACACTCATAACACAAAAATACTTTTGGGACCTATGAAGGACCTCTCTCTATCAGGTGTTTCTCCAGATGGTAAATTTTTTCTTTATTCATTATTTTATAGGGTAAAAGACTATGAAAAAGGGTATAAATTTTTTAAATCCCTTGAAGATAGGCAGATGGGTAGTAGAAATAAAACAACAGTTTATATTTATTACTTTAATAGTGGTAAGACATTTCCACTTTTATTTAAGCAAGGTAAAATATATTTGAGGGATGTTTCACTTGACGGTAAAAAGTTCCTACTTTCTAAGGAAGTTATAAACTATAAAAAAAGACCATATGTTTATAGTGCCTTTTATATTTTTAATTTAAATACTAAAAAAGTTGAAAAAATTTTATCAGATCCATGGGTAATTGATGCTTCCCTTTCTCCAGATGGTACTAAACTTGCTGTCATGGGGGGTCCCAGTGCTTTTAATAAGTTAGGATATAATTTAAAGAAGAAAAACTTAATCCCAAATGATTATGACAATCAACTATACATTTATGATATTAAGACTAAGAAGGCAATATGCGTTTCAAAAGACTTTTATCCATCTTTAATTTCGCAAAATTGGGTAAAGAATAATTTAATTTTACTTAAGGTAAATGATACAGTTTACGATAATTTATATATGTTTAATCCAGTTAAAAATGTATTTAAAAAGGTTAAAACGAAAGTGGATGTGGTAAGAAATTTTGATATTAGTAGGGATGGAAAATATATTGTTTATAGTGGTGTAAAAATGCAGGCACCAGAATCAATTTATCTCTGTGATTTAACTGAAAATAAAAATTTTATGGTGGATAATTTAAATGAAAATTTGTTAAAAGGTGTAAAACTTGGAAGAGTGGAAAACTTTTCTTTTATAGATAAAGATGGATATCAAATTGTAGGCAGAATTTATTATCCACCCTATTTTAATCCCAATAAAAAATATCCTGCAATAGTTTATTATTATGGTGGCACTCTTCCAATTGAGAGGGATTTTGGTGGTAGATACCCTAAAAATTGGTGGGCTGCAAAAGGTTATGTGGTCTATGTTCTTCAACCTCGTGGTACTGTTGGATTTGGGCAGGAATTTTCCGCCTTTCACGTAAATGACTGGGGAACTAAAGCAGGTGAAGATATAATTGAGGGAACAAAAAAATTTTTAGAGAAACATCCATTTGTAAATCCAAAAAAAGTTGGAATTTTAGGTGCTTCATATGGTGGATTTATGACAATGAGTTTGGTTACAAAAACAAATATGTTTAGAGCAGCAATATCTCATGCTGGAATAAGTACACTAACTCACTATTGGGGTGAAGGATACTGGGGATATACCTATTCTGCAATAGCAACAGCAAAGAGCTTTCCATGGAATAGAAAAGATATTTATGTTGGCAAAAGTCCAATATATAATGCAAACAAAATTAAGACTCCACTTTTACTCCTTCAGGGTACTGCCGATACAAATGTACCAACAGGTGAGAGTGATATAATGTTTACCGCCCTTAAACTTCTGGGAGTCCCAACTGCATTGGTAAAGTTTAAGGATGAGAACCACTGGATCCTGGGGTATAAGCATAGGATAAAATGGATGGATACCATTGTGGCGTGGTTTGATAAGTGGCTAAAAGATGAACCACAGATGTGGGAATCCATGTATCCGGAAAAATAACATTTGAAAATAAAAGGGGTGGCGGGGCCGACGAGACTCGAACTCGCGACCTCCGGCGTGACAGGCCGGCGTTCTGACCAAACTGAACTACGACCCCGCAAATTTCAAATGGTGGGCGGTACAGGGCTTGAACCTGTGACCTCCGGTTTGTAAGACCGATGCTCTCCCAGCTGAGCTAACCGCCCGTTACCCAATCCAAAGAAAGAGAAATATAATCTACAATCTATTTTATGTCAAGATTTTTTTTCTGTTTTTAATTGGGTTAAAATTGTTTGTAAAAGAGTGTACTTATAATTATAATTTTAACTTATTTGATATTTGAGGATAATCTTATGCAAGGAGATACTCTTTTTGAGTTAAGAGGGGTAAAAAAAAGGTTTGGTGATATTAAAGCACTTGATGGGATTTCTTTTTTAGTGGAAAGGGGAGAAATTTTTGGACTTATTGGCCCAAATGGTGCTGGTAAAACCACAACCATAAGGACAATTTTAGGTATAATTTTACCTGACAGTGGTGAGATCTTAATTAAAGGTAAAAAGTTTTCAAGAGATATGGTTGATATGTTTGGATATTTACCTGAGGAGCGGGGACTTTATAGGAAGATGAAAATAAAGGACCTTCTCATCTTTTTTGGTAGATCAAAAGGTGTATATGGAAAGGATCTAATTGATAAAATATACTATTGGCTTGAAAAAATGGATTTATTGGATTACAAAAGTAAAAAAGTTGAAGAGCTTTCTAAGGGAATGCAACAAAAAATTCAGTTTATAATTACCATTATAAATGATCCTGAAATAATAATTTTAGATGAGCCCTTTTCTGGACTTGATCCAATAAATAGGGATTTATTTAAGGATACAATACTGGAATTAAACAAAGAGGGGAAAACCATTGTTTACTCTACACACAACCTTGAAGAAGCCGAAAAATTAAGTAATTCAATATGTTTGATAAATAAAGGAAAAGTTGTCCTTAAGGGTAAATTAAGTGAGATAAAAGAAAAATATGGGAAAAATAGTATAGTGCTTGAGTGTGATGGTGAAATAAATTTTTTAAAAGAGTATGATTTTTTTATGGATATTGATATATATAAAAACTATGCTGAATTTACTCTAAAGAAGGGTATTAATTCTGAAGAAATTTTAAAAATATTACTTGATAGGAAAATTAAAATAAAGAAATTTCAAGTTGTGGAACCTTCCCTTAGAAAAATTTTTATATCAACTGTAAAACCTGGAGCCTAAAATGAAAAAGATTAGAGAAGTGTTTAGGAGAGAATACCTTGAAAGGGTAAAGAAGAAAAGTTTTTGGATAACAACTTTTGTTGTACCTTTTTTGATTTTACTTTTTACATTTTTACCATTTTTATTGGGGGTCGTTTCAAAGGGTAAAAATTATAAAATTGCCGTTGTGGACAGGGATGGGTATGTGAAAAAAAATCTGGATGTTGAAAAAAGTATTGATATGAAAGCCCAAAAGGGAATTCCCCAGAGTGGGAAGATAAGTTTTTTTATATCTAAAAATGATAGTATAGAAAAGTTAAAAAAAGATGTGATTTCAAAGAAAATTGCAGGTTTTATTGTTGTCCCTAAAAATTTTGAGAGTAAAAATATATCTTTTTATACTTTAAACACAAACAATATAGGATTGATTTTAAAGATAAGCAGTAAATTTAAGGAACTTGCAATATCAAAGAGACTTGAAAGATTAAATATAAAAATTTCGCAAAAAGAATTAAAAAAAATAATGAGTGGTATAAAGGTTGAAACGTTTAAAATTAGTAAAAAGGGTAAGACAAAAAAATCATATTTTCAAATATCTTTCTGGGTTGTTTTTTCTTTTATCTTTATCCTATACATGATACTCCTTATGTATGGGTCAATTAGTATGAGGGGCGTTATTGAAGAGAAATCTAGTAAAGTGATGGAGGTTTTACTATCAATATATTCACCTTTTGAACTTATGATGGGTAAATTACTTGGAATTGGATTTGTTGGATTAACTCAAATTCTTGTATATATGGCTTTTGCAGGGATTATAGGCGTTTTTGTAACACTTGAAGCTGTTATGTTTTTGCCACAGGTGGCAGATGTATTTAAAAATTTAAATTTTGCAATTTTTATATATTATATAGTATTTTTTTTACTTGGGTATTTTATGTACACATCTATGTTTCTTGGAATAGGTTCACTATGTTCTTCTGAAGAGGATGCACAAAATATTCAAACTCCTGTGGTATTTTTAATTATAATTCCCTTTGTCAGCACAATATATTTAATACAAAATCCAGAATCTACAATTTCTGTTATTTTATCCTTAATTCCATTTTTTACACCAATGGTTATGTTTATGAGGGTTGCAACTTCAAATCCACCTTTCTGGCAGGTTTTACTTTCAATTGTTTTAACTTTTATTTCTACAATTTTTATAGTTAGATTTAGTGCCAGAATATTTAGGACAGGGGTTTTAATGTATGGCAAAAGACCATCATTTAAAGAGATTGTTAGATGGGTAAGAGAGTAAATTTATGGGAAAATCAGATAAAAATATAAAAATAATTACAAAGAATAAAAAGGCGTACCATGACTATGAAATTTTTGAAACCTTTGAAGCTGGAATTGTGCTTACTGGAACTGAGGTCAAATCCATAAGGGAAGGAAGGATAAATTTAAAGGATTCATATGCGAAAATTGTAAAAGGAGAAGTATTTTTAATTGAATGTCATATAAGTCCATATCCTCATGCCGGAAGATTTAATCATGAACCCACAAGGGAAAGAAAATTACTTTTAAAAAAGAGGGAGATAAAAAGGCTTGTGGGAAAGGTAAAGGAAAAGGGTATGACACTCATACCCCTTAAGGTATATTTTAAAAATGGGCTTGTTAAAGTGGAGTTGGGGCTTTGTAGAGGTAAAAGGGAACATGATAAAAGGGCAGCACTAAAAGAAAAAACTGTTAAACGTGAAATAGATGAAGCTTTAAAAAAATATAAACGTTAAAATTTATGAACGGAGGAAATATGGCTATATCTATTAAGTATGCAAAGAAAGTTGAAAAGATTGGAAATGTGAAACTTCTTTTTGCGGATGATTTTAAGAAAGAAAAAATAGATGGTTTTAATTTGAAAAAGATTTTTAAAGGAGAAGAGTTTAAAGGGAAACTTTTTGATTTTTTTCTAATAAAGATAGGTGATAGAAATGGATATTTTATTTTAATTGGACTTGGCGAAAGGGATAAGTTTAATGGTGAAAGGGCTTTTAAAATAGGTTCTTTCTTAACATTGAAATTAAAGGAATTGGAGTTAAGTAGTGTAAATATATCCACTGAAATTTTTGATAGGGATGAAAATCTTCTCTATGAATTTTTTTCAGGAATATTTTATGGAGATTATGAAAACAATTTTTTTAAATCTGATAAGAAAGACAGAAACATCTCCATATATATAAACAACTCTGTGGGAGAAAAGAGATTTAGAAAATTACTTGACATAACAAAAAGTATTGGAAATTCTGTTAATCTATGTAGAGAATATGTAGATTTACCTGCAAATTATATAAATCCCATTACTTTCTCAGATAGGGTAAGGAAGATGTTTAAGGGGAGTGATGTAAAAGTTGATATCCTTAATCTTAAAGAGATTGAAAAAAATGGTTTAAATTTAATAAAGGCTGTTTCATCTGGAAGTTTTAATGAGCCACGTTTACTCATTCTGGAATATAAAAATTCTAAGAAGAGCCCTGTTGCTCTTGTTGGTAAAGGTGTGACTTTTGACAGTGGTGGTTTAAACTTAAAACCCACAAACTACATTGAGGACATGAAGACGGATATGGCAGGTGGTGCTGTTGTAATTTCTACAATAAAACTTTTAAGTGATTTGAAAGAAAAGGTAAATGTTGTGGGCATAATACCTCTTGTTGAAAATTTACCGGGGAAAAATGCAATTAAACCCGGGGATGTATTTATTTCACATTCAGGTAAAAGTGTTGAAGTTTTAAATACTGATGCTGAAGGGAGATTAATTCTTGCCGATGGCATTAGCTATTCTAAAAAATTTGAACCTTCCGTTATTATTGACCTTGCAACACTTACTGGTAGTGCTGTGGTTGCACTTGGTACGCTGAGATGTGCTCTTTTTACAAAAGAAGAAAAATTAAGGGAAAAGTTCTGGAGAATTGGAGATAAAATTGGGGAGAAGGTCTGGCCTATGCCTTTTGATGATGAATATGGTGAGGAATTAAAAAGTGATATTGCGGATTTAAAAAATATAAGCGGTTCAAAATATGGAGGAGCAATAACAGCAGCTAAATTTCTTGAAAATTTTGCTGAGGGATTTCCATTTGTTCACCTTGATATTGCTGGAGTTGTGGATTTGAAAAGTAAGAAAAATTATGCCATAAAGGGTGCTACGGGATTTGGTGTCAGACTGCTTTATAACTTTTTTAGGGAGGTTGATTAATAGCTAAATGAAGAAGATATTTATACTTATTTTTATCTTTCTTTTTTTAAGTCCTATCTTTTCTGAAAAAGTCTTACTTGAAGATTTTGGAACCTTTGGAATATATTTAAAAAATGTTAGAGTCGGTTGGGAGAAGTTTAATATCTCCATTGCCACTGGTGGTGGAAAAATAATAACTGAATCCAATTATGTGGTTAGAAATAAAAGCAATGAAATATCTGTAAAATTAAAAAGTGCCCTCTATTTTGATGGCAATTTACAACCTGTAACTTATTCAATTAAAAGTTCTTCTCAAGATTTGAGTGGAACAATTTCAGTTTCATTTAAACCTAAATTAGGGATAATTCACTATGATATTCCTGGTGTGAGTAAGAAAGAAGATGGGGTAATTTTACCTGAGAAGTTTATTGTAGTTGATCAGAATGTTTTTTCTCATCTTATTCTACCTATTATGTATGATGAGATTAATAAAAGTAAAGACAATACTAAAAGTAGGTTTATCAATGTTTTTGTTCCTCAACTTGCTCTTGATGGTGTTGGGAAAGTTAGATTAACTTATGCTGGGAGAGAAAAGATATATTATCAAAATGAAAAGGTTAAGGTGAAAAAATATATAATTTTATCAAAGGAATCTGAAATTTTGGTTTATATTGATAAGTTTAATAGAATTTTAAAAATTGTTGACAGTAAAAAAGGTGCAGAAATTATAAGGGAGGAGTGAAATGGCGGTAAAGACTTTTGACCTTCATATTAATACCAAAGGATTTTGCGATGTTATTGATATTACGCTAAAAATTTCAAAATTTGTTCAGGATTCTAATATAAGAGATGGAATAGTTGTTGTATTTGTTCCCGGTTCAACAGCAGGTATAACAACCATTGAGTATGAAAGTGGGGTTTTAAATGATTTGTGTAGAGTAATGGAGAAATTAGTTCCATCAAGTGAAAGGTATGAACACAACTTAAGGTGGGGGGATGGAAATGGATTTAGCCATGTGAGGGCATCCCTTATGGGCCCTTCAATTTCAATTCCTTTGGTAAATGGTTCACTATCACTTGGCACATGGCAACAAGTCGTCTTGTGTGATTTTGATAATAGAGGTAGAACAAGGAGGATAATTGTTCAGATTGTGGGGGAATAGATTTTTTTTATTTCTAATAATTTTTTTTAATTTTGTTTATGTTTTCTCAAATTCTCTAATAGGAAAGATTGAGAAAGTTGGGAATGTATATTTTTTTGTTACAGAGAGTAAAAGGTATGAGATAGGATTGGATAAATGGTCTCCCAAAAAATATTTAAACTGCAGAATTGAATTAAAGGATCCGAAAATTGTTGGAAATACAATTACTTTTGATAAATACAAAATTTTAGGTGGCAATAACGACGCTTCTTATTGGGAAATTTTATCCCAAAAATTGAAAAAGGTTGATTTTGATTTTAATGTATACCTTGATAATAATTATTTATATTTTTCTCTACTTGTCATAAACAAATCAGAAACTCCTGTTAGATTTAAATTTCCATCTTCAGAGGAAGTGGATTTTGTGGTTATGGATAGTAATTTAAAAAACACCATATGGAGGTGGTCCTGGGGTAAAAATTTTAAAATAGGTTACAAAAGTGAGGTATTATTGCCCCATAATCAGCTCAAATATTATGCAAGATGGAATTATGTTAGAAGTTATATTGAGGATGGGGAGTATAAAGTTTTTGCAGAGTTTCATTCGCTTCCCCATGGAAAAATTTCAGAAGTTAAATCCATTATAATAAAGACACCAACAAAATTTTTTAATATGGATGAGGATTTTATACCCTTAAGTGTTGGTTCTACATGGAAATATTTGGAGAAAGATGATAATCAAAAGTTTTTGGAAATGAAAGTTACAGGGACGGCCACTTTTTCTGGAAAGAAATATTTTACTGTGGAAAATTTTTTAGATGAAAACATCATAAAATCAAAGGGTAACAGTAGGTTTTTAAGATTTGATCCCAATATTAAGAATTTCGTTGAATTTAAAGATGGAAAGGATATACCCCTTTTTAAGGGAAGATTTAAAATAATTAAAAATAATAAAGGGGAATATAATTTTTTACAGTTTACCGGTAGGAAGTGGGTTTTAAAATACTCCTTTAGAAAGGGCATAGGAATAGTTAAGGCAAAAGTTAATGGAAATAGTTTTATTTTAAATAGAGTAAATTTTAATATTAATGAGAGCGATACTAAGCTTGGTGATAATTTTTCAGATATTGATGAAAATTTAATTTTAATTGAAAAGGGGGGATTTCAAAAGAAGGATATTTTATGTAGTATATGGGGGAATGGATCAATTGTAATTGTTAAAAAAGGCAAAATTGTATATCAGGGACCAATTGACAAAAAGAAATTTTACTCTCTTCTTAAAAAGATTTATAATGCAGGGTTTCTTGAATTAAGGAACTTTTATGGAAAGGATGCTGTTTACTATCCTCTTACGATAAAGATTGAATTAAAAGGCAAGAATAATAAAGTAGTTGTGGTAAAAACAAGTGAGAAAGACAAGCCACCGATATCATTTTGGGATATTGTGGATTTAATTAATAATTTTGCAAATAGAGAAAGGAAAGCATATGAAAAATAAGATATATTTTTTGATCTTTGTTTTTTCATTTTCATTTTTAATTGGGTCAGAGAAAAAATTAAAAGAGAGAATAGCTGTTGTTTCTATAAATGTTGTGGCAACAGATATGAATGGAAAACCTGTGGAAAATTTAAAATCCTCAGATTTTGAGATTTATGACAATGGTAAAAAGGTTCCAATACTTTTTTTTGAGAAAATATCCTCTCCAAGTAGTATAGTTTTGATGATAGATTCAAGTGGAAGTTCCTATAAGAGAATTTCAATTGTGAAAGATAGCAGTGTAAATTTTATTGATTCGATATCTCGGGAAAAGCCTCAGGATAAAGTAGCAGTTGTGAATTTTAATGAGAATATAAATCTCTTAGCAGATTTTAGTACTTCTGTGCTTATGAAAAAGGCTTTAATAGAGAATAAGATTTATGCAGGAGGTGCCACAGCACTTTATGATGCAATATACCTTGTTAGTAAATCAATTTTAAATAAAATACCCGGTAGAAAGATAGTTGTTATTTATACAGATAGCATTGACAACGAAAGTATTTATCATTTTGAGGACGTATTTAAGGCGGCTATCTCCACTGATGCCACTTTTTATATAATAATTGTTGACAACAGGAAAGAAGCGTTAAAAGATGCTGCAGAAGATCTCTATTCTTTGAGAAGAAAACACTATTATGAATATATGATGTATAAAAGGGGAATGAATCTTGACAATGGTATAAAATTATTCTGGACAGAAGATATGAGAAATCAATTTGACCCTAAGGATGTTCTTGATTTTGTATATAAACTTTCTTTTACAAGACTTGCTAAACTTGCAGGTTATAGTGGTGGAGAAATATTTAAGGTTAAAAGTTATAGGCAAATTTCATCCATTTATAGCATAATTGCATCTTCAATTCCCTATCATTATACTATTGGATATAAGCCAGAACTTAAAAATATCAAAATTGGGGAATTTAGAAATATAGAAGTAGTAGTAAAGCGAAAGGGAATTAAACTTAGATATAGAAAGGGTTATTTTGTGAAATAGGTGGTGGACAGGACCGGGTTTGAACCGGTGCCCTCCCGCGTGTGAGGCGGGCGTTCTCCCACTGAACTACCTGTCCAGGGATTTGATTATAAGAAATAGAAATTTAAAATCAACATTAAATTTCATAAATATTTCTCTGGATTTTTCATATGGTCCTTTATCCTATAGTAAGTGTTTTTTATTATTGTGGCATCTTCTGAGATTTTATCTCTTTTTTCAAATAAAAAATATGACATTATATATAGAGTAAAGAAAATGAAAAAATCTTTTATAAATGTAATTTTAGTGATTGAGTGAATTGTACTAAGATTATTTAAAATGTAAATTACTAATATTGGTATGGTATTAAAAATTAATATTTTTAAGATAGAAGCAGGGATTGGAATATATTTATATAGTTTTTTCACTTCAAGAGTGGTTATTATGGCAAAAAGAATGTAAGTTATCAAAATAGATATGGCAATACCAATTGCTTTAAAATAGTATATTAGGGCTATGGAAATTAACATATTTGAAATCACTAAAAAAATTGTATTTAGTAGTTGCCAGGTTGATTTACCACTCATAATGACTATGCTGAGCGCTGGGCTTCCAATAAATGTAAAAATTGCACCAGAAGATAGTATACTTAGAAATATCCATGCAGGTAGAAATTTTATATTTATACAAAGTAGAGTCTCTTTTGAAAAAAATGTTAAAAAGAACATTGCAGGGGAGCCAAGTAAAAAAATCCATCTCACTATTAAATGATGGAACTTTTTTAATTCCTCAAATTCGTTGTTGTGAATAAAGTCTGAAATTCTTGGTTCAAAGGGGACTATAAAGCCATTTATAAAAATTAGGAAAATGAGGGAAATTTTATATCCCAGTGCAAAAAGACCAACTTTATAGTTTGTGTCAAAAATTCCAATGATTAGAGTGTTTATCCACATTAAAATATTGTAAAAAAGAGAGGGAATTAATATAAGAGGTAAACTAAAGGACAATATTTTTTTAATATTTATTTTTTCATAACCCACTTTTGGAAGTTTATTTTTTGTTTTCAGATAGATAAATAGGGCAATTATGGAGCAAATTACCATGGTTGAAGAAAAGGATATAACTGCACCTGTTAATCTAAATCCCAGGGCAAAAAATAAAATAAATAATGATAATTTTAGGAGTGGCTCTAAAATATTTTTAACAAGTATTGAATAGCGTATAATTTTTAAAGATACTGTGAAACTTAGAAGAATACCAGTTGTTAAGGTAAATGGAATTGAGAGAAATAGTAATTTTATAATCCAGCCATAATGACTACTCTTAAAAAAAGTTTTTGATATTTCTGCTGGAAAGGAAAATGAGAATAAAATAAAAATAGATGCAATGGTTACAGAAAAAATAATAGAAAATTTTATTAGAGAATAAAGCTTTCCTAAATTTCCTTCATTGTGAAAGTCACTTCCTTTTTTAACAATACCCTTTGTAAGTCCACCAAATGATATTATGGTTGCTATATGAGTTAGAGAAATTGCTATTGTATAAATTCCAAAGTTGGATATTCCAATCAAGATAGGTAGTAAAAGGTTATAAAGAAACCCTACACCTTTTTCTACAAGTTGCCCTATTATTGCTACTACAACACCTTTAGCTAATCCAGGTATATACTCATTTTCTACATTTTTTCCCATTTAGATTTTTATTTTTTCTTTTTTTTCTTATTTTTTGATTTTTGCTTTTTTCTTGCCTTTTTCTGTTCTTTTCTTCTATTTTTTAATTTTTTTCTTTCCTCTTTAGACATTTCTCTAAAGGATTCTGTGGGGTCAAATTTTTTCCTAAATCCCCTTAAATTTGAAAGTAAATTTGAAAAAGTTGAAGAATCTCCATCTTCAAGTAATTTTTGCATTTGTTTTATTTGAGACAGTTGTTTAAGTCCTGGAATTTTGCCAAAAAATCCGGACGCAGCGGCAAATTGATCCATCATCTTTTTCATAGACATAAACTGTGCCACAAGATTCCTTATTTCACTTACTTTTCTACCACTTCCCCTTGCTATTCTTTGAGCTCTACTCTGGTTTATAAGTTGAGGCCTTGCCCTTTCAAGTGGCGTCATTGAATTAATCATTGCTTCAATTTTTACAAGTTCATATTCATCAAAGGTAAAATCTTCTGGTATTGCATCGCTAAAACCTGGCATTTTTTCAACAAGTTCATCAAGGGAACCCATTTTTCTTAACTGCTTAATCTGTTTTAGATAGTCTTCCATTGTAAATCCGCCTTTTAGCATCCGTTCAAGTTCCTCTTCAGCATCCTTTTCGTCCACTGTTTCTTGAAAATCTTTTACCAGTCCAACTATGTCGCCAAATCCTAAAATTCTTGATGCATAACCTTCAGGTCTAAAGGGCTCAAATTTATCTAAGGTTTCTCCAATACCAACGAATTTTATTGGCTTACCTGTTACTTCTTTAACAGATAAAATTGCCCCTCCCCTTGTATCACCATCGAGTTTAGTCATTATAAATCCGTCAACATCCAGTCTCTTATCAAAAGCCATTGACATGTTAACAGCATCCTGACCTATCATTGCATCACATACCAGATATATATTTTCTGGGGTTGTTTCCTTTTTTATTTTTTCAAGTTCTTTCATAAGTTTTTCATCGATGGCAAGTCTTCCAGCGGTATCAAATATAACCACATCAATATTTTTTTCTTTTGCAGTGTTTACTGCATATTTGCATATCTTGACAGGATCTTCATTCTCTTTACTAACAACTTCAACTCCAAGTTGACTTCCAATAACCTTTAACTGCTCAATAGCGGCAGGCCTATACACATCGGCAGCAACGAGTATTACACTCTTTCCATTCTTTAATAGCATATTTGCCATTTTTCCGGCAGTTGTTGTTTTACCTGATCCCTGAAGACCTACAAGCATTATTTTTGTGGGTTCATATTCGTTTATTTTAAGGGATGTGTCAACAGGACCAAGTAAATTTACGAGTTCATCTTCACATATTTTTATAAATACATCCTCAGGTTTTATTTTTATCTTTTTATCTTTATGCTTTACCTTTACCTTTACAGTTTCTCCAATGGCTTTTTCCTTAACATCGTTAATGAATTTTTTTACAACATCTAAAGCAACGTCAGCCTCAAGTAATGATTTTCTGACGTCTTGCAATGCATCATCTATTACCTTTTCGTTTAATTCTTCAAGCCCCTTTAACTTATTCTTGATGTTTTTAAATCCTTTTGAGAGGGTATCAAACATGTTTAAATTTCTCCTTTAATTCTTTAAATTTGTGTTTAAATAAATTAAAATTGTATAATATTTTGTTGATATTTAAAAGGAAATTGAATTTGAGAGGTTTTAATGTTTATTGATTTTGTTGTGTTCCTTTTTGGTCTTATTATTGGGAGTTTTCTAAATGTCTGTATTTACAGGATTCCCATTGGTAAATCTATAGTTTTTCCTGGGTCACATTGTCCTAAATGTGGCAACAAAATTGCCTTTTATGATAACATTCCTCTTTTAAGTTTTATTATTTTAAGGGGAAAATGTAGAAAGTGTGGTGAGAGAATTTCCTTTAGATACCCACTTGTGGAACTTTTAAATGGAATTTTATTCCTTATTTTATATAGAGAGTTTTTTTTATCTCCAACTTTTTTTCTTTTTTTGGTTATAAGTGATATTTTATTGGTGCTTGGATTTATAGACCTTGATCATAGGATTTTACCCCATCCTCTAAATTTTGGTGGGCTTTTTATTTCACTTTTATTTGCTCCATACAATGTTTTAATTTATTCTCAGAGAGTATTTGGTTATAAGGTCTTGAGCCTTTTTGGGATTTCCACGAAATCAATATATCCTTCAATATATGTTACTTCTTTTTTTGGATGTTTGATGGGTTCTTTTCTTTTTATAATTGTTGCACTGTTTTTTTATCTTGTAAAAAAAATTGAAGGGTTGGGACATGGAGACATAATCCTTATAGGTTTTATCGGTGCTTTAGTTGGACCTGCACTTGTCTTTTATGTTATTTCCTTTGGTGGGATTATTGGGGCATTAGTTGGAATATACCTTATTGTTTTTAAGAAGAAAGACAAAATGTATGAACTTCCATTTGGAACATTTCTAAGTGGTGCTGCTATTTTTTTTATTTTAATAGGTATGAGGATTGTCGTTAGATATATATAGTTAGAAGATATGTTTAAAAAATATAAATTTCAATCTTATGTTGTAGCTATAGTAGTGTCTATTTCTGTTATTTCAATTGCTTTGATGAATATACTCCTTTCAGCGGAAAACAAAAAATTAAAAAATGAAATAGTGATGAATAGAAGTTCAGTTATACTGGAGAAAATTAATGTAAAGTTAAATAATGTAATTGATAAGTTAGATAAGGGGAAAATCACCACAAAGGAACTTGATAAAATCTCCGCTAATGAAAGATTGTTTCTGATTAAAATTTACAATTCAAAGAAAAAGCTTGTATATAAAGTATCTTATTTTCCCCTCCCAAAAAAATTTATAGACAAACTTGATCCTGAAAAGACAAGTGGTGAATTGCCACCCAGAGGAGATTTTTTCTTTTATAGATATTCAATGTATTTAAGTAGATATATTGAAACCCTTGTCTGTTTTTACCCAATTTTTGACTCATATGGAAGGGTAAGGTATTATATTTACTATGTTGTTCCTACCCCCTTTAAATTTCCTTCAGATACACTAACACAGCTAATAACAATTTCGCAAATAGTATTTGTATTATCAATTATTGCCATCTTAGCTTATTTTCTTAAGAGGTTAATATCTCCTTATGAGGATATAATTAAAGAGGTAAAAGTTTCTAAAGTTGTTCCCTCAAATATAAATAAAGACCAAAATGAGGTTGACTTTGTTATTTCAGCCTTTAAGGAAATTATTTCAAAGTTAAAGGAAAAGGAAAAGGAACTAAAAAAATTACATGAAGTTGAGAAAAGAAGAGCTGATTCAATGGAGAAATTTTTTAAAGATTTTATTGAGGGAATAGATACAGGAATTTTTACATTTGATAAAAAAGGGGTCTTTAGAGACTCCAATTCAAAGGGCTTTGAAATTTTTAAAAAGCAGAAAATCTTTTTTAAAAATAGAAATTTTAGTGAAATTTTTGAAGGTATGTATGAAGTGGTTGAGACCTTTAAAAAGGTTTATGAAACAAAAAAACAGGGGCTTATAGAATCTGTTAAAATTAATGGAAAATTCTGGAGAATAACCATTTTACCCTATTTTACGCCTAACGGGCAGTTTGAAGGAACTGTATCTATTTTTGAAGATGTTACTGAGTTAAATAGATTAAAAGAAAGATTAACTGCAGAAAAACAACTTTCCAGAATAGGAGAAATGTCTGCTGGTATCGCCCATGAATTTAAAAACGCTCTCTCCACAATTTCAGGATATTTGCAGATGATGAAAGGGGATGAAGAAAAAATTATTGATGAGAAGAGATATATTTATTTGATGAACGAAGTGGAGAATTTAAACAAAATAGTTGTAGATTTTCTAAGTTTTGCAAGGCCTCTTGAAATTTCAAAAGAAAAATTCAATGTATGTGATGTTGTGGAGGAACTCCTTGATAGGAAAGAGGCTATTTTAAAGGATTTTAAAGTTATTTTTTCTAAAGAAAGTTGCTTTGAAATAGAAGGAGACAGGTATTTATTTCTAAAGGCGCTTGAAAACATACTGCAAAATAGTGTTGATTCTTTTGAACAAGCAAAAGGTGATATGGAGAAGAAAATTGAAATCAAAGTTTATGGCAAGGAGGAAAAGATAATAGAAATTAGAGATAATGGAATTGGAATAGAAACGGACGATCTTGAAAAAATTTTTACTCCTTTCTTCACCACAAAATCTTCAGGCGTAGGGTTGGGACTTTCATTGGTTCAGAAAATTATAATTCTCCATAGAGGAAATATTGAAATCAGTTCTGAAAAGGGTAAAGGTACCACAGTAAAGATAATTTTTTATTTTGAGGAAAGTTAAATGAAAAAATTAATTTTTTTGTTAGTTTTTTGTTTTATGTTTGGATTTTTGTTCTCTCAGACTTGTTATAACGGAGATCTAACCTGTAATAGTGAGATAAGTGATACAACAACAGATGGGACTTCAAATTTTGACAATTACTCATGTTGTAATTGGAATGAAACCGGAAAAGAAAAGATTTATAGACTTGTCCTTGATGACTGGGCAGATGTTGATTTATCTTTTACAAGTTTATCTGCTGATTTAGACCTTTTTATCCTGACGGATTGCAATGACCCAAATAGTTGTATTGCTTATGATGACAATGAGATATCCACACGTCTCGATGCCGGAACCTATTATGTTGTTGTTGATGGTAATGAGGGAGCAGAGGGCGATTTTTCACTTAAGGTAATATGTCTTTTTAACTGTGTAGATGAGGAGATTTCAGGGGATATAGATGAAATAGGTGATACATCAAATGGAGACAATGTGATTTCAAGCTACTCCTGTTCAGGTTCATCTGATTTTAGTGGAAGTGAGTATATTTATCACTTTCATTTAGATAATGAGAAAATTGTCAAGGTTGAATTACTTACATCTTATAATCTTTCAATTTTCTTACTTACAAATTGCAACGATGGTTCAACTTGTATTGCTTCTGGAAGCGATACACTGCTTAAAAAACTTGATCCAGGGGATTACTATATTTCGGTTGACAGTCCATCGGGAGATGAAGGAAATTACAGGATAATTGTTAAATTTTTTGACTGCTTTGATAAGGAGATAACTGAGAATTCCTATGGTGATAGTGATACCACTTACAATTCACATGAGATTTACGATTCCTATGGATGTTTTGGCGGGGATGAGAGTGGTCCTGAGAAGATTTATAAGTTTCAGATAACTGAAAATAGTTCTGTGGACGTTTATTTGACAAATGAGGTAAATTCCCACACAATTTTTTTGTTAAGTGAGTGTGGAGATCCCAGTTCATGTGTTGCCGAAGGGACAGGTCATATTTCAGCGAATCTTTCATCTGGAATCTACTATCTTGTAATTGATAGCGATAACAATCCTGGTTCTTCCTACGATTTACAATTTAACGCTTCAAGTACTTCCTGTTTTCTTACAGAGATACCTTGTAATTCCACAATAAATGGTAACACATCAGATGGCATTGCCTCCATGGAACACTATAGTTGTGGATTTTACGATGAGGTTGGTAAAGAATGTGTTTATAAGATAGTTTTACCACAGGATGAGTATTTAACTGTGAAATTAAACAGCTCAAATAGTTTGAGGATTTATTTGCTTACAGAATGTGGAAATGAAAACAGTTGTATTGCATATAGTCAGGTTATGATAAGAAAACTTTTAAGTGCCGGGACATATTATGTTTCAGTGGATTCAAATTCCATGGGAGATTATGATTTTTCCCTTGAGGTTGATTGTGATACCATTGACTGTTATGATGAAGAAATAAATGGGCCTGGAGACTACTCAAACTCAACCTCAAATGGTGCTTCAAACATCTCAAGTTATAGTGGGGTTAACTGGGATGAATCCGGGAAGGAGTA
>JALULU010000264.1 GCA_027040585.1 Acidobacteriota bacterium
ATATAAAAGAGAAAATATTTGATCCATTCTTTACCACAAAAGATGTAGGGGAAGGAACTGGATTGGGGCTCAGTATAAGTTATAAAATAATTAAGAGTCATGGGGGTGAAATTGAAGTTGAGAGTAACTCGGGGAAGGGAACTACATTTAAGGTAATTTTACCACTTAAGAGGGATAAATAGGGTGGAAAGAAAATATAAGATGTTGATTGTTGACGATGAGAAGAGCAATCTCAAAAAATTAAAAAGAACTTTTAGAGATAACTTTGAAATTTTTGAGGCACTATCAGGTGTTGAAGGGTTTGAAATAATTAAAAAAAATAAAATAGATATAATAATTGCAGATCAGAAAATGCCGGATATGACCGGGATTGAACTTCTTAAAAGAAGTATTAAAATAAATCCAGATATTGTAAGAATTGTCTTAACTGGTTATACCGACGTTGAAGATTTAATTGATGCAATTAATGAAGGTAGGGTTCACAGATATGTAACAAAGCCATGGAATCCAGATGAGTTAAAAGTGATTGTAAATCAAGCTATTGAGAGAATGGAGTTAATTAAGGAAAATAATCTTCTCAATGAAAAATTGAGGATTTTAAATGAGAAATTGAAAGAGGAAAATTTTTTACTTAAAAGGGAAGTTAAAGAATTTTTTAACGATTCTAAAATAGTTTTTAAAAGCGATGAGATGAAAAGAGTTTTAGAGATAGCCTCTTCAATTGTAAATGTTGATACCACAATTTTAATAACTGGTGAAACTGGAACTGGCAAGGAACTTCTGGCAAGATATATTCACAAAAATAGTTTTAGAAAAGATAATCTTTTTATCCCTGTAAATTGTGGTGCTATACCATCTGAATTAATTGAAAGTGAACTATTTGGTTATAAAAAGGGGGCCTTTTCCGGGGCGGTAAATGATAAAAAAGGACTTTTTCAGTTATCTGATGGTGGAACAATCTTTTTAGATGAAATTGGAGAGGCTCCACTCAATTTTCAGGTTAAATTATTAAGGGTACTTCAAGATAGAGAAATATGGCCTGTGGGATCTGAAAATGGAATTTCTGTGGATGTCAGGGTAATTGCTGCTACAAATAGGGACTTAAAGGAGTTGGTGGAAAAGGGTAAATTTAGAGAAGACCTATGGTATAGACTAAATGTTTTTAATATACATATTCCTCCTTTAAAAGGAAGAAAAGATGATATAGAGGCACTTTTTATCTATTTTCTAAGAAAAATTTCAAAAAAATTTAATAAAAACATAATTCAAGTAGAAGATGATGTAATTGATATTTTTAAAAACTATTCCTGGCCTGGAAATGTCAGACAGTTGCAAAATGAGATTGAGAGATTGGTTTTATTAACACATGACGGTGGCAAAATTACTAAGTCCATGATTTCACCAGAAATTGTAAAAGGAAAGAAAAATATTGACAGAAAAGAAATTTTTATTGATATGCCACTTAAGAAAAAAATGGCACAGTTTGAAAAGGGAATAATAAAGAGTACACTTAATAACTGTAATGGAAACAGGTCAAAAGCGGCAAGAATACTTGGTATAACGAGACAGTCACTACTTCAAAAGATGAAAAAGTATGGGATAAGTTAAATTTATTTGTGACAGGTCAATTTTATAAAAATTTTTCCATTTCATTTGTTTTTCTTTTATGATAAATATTAAATTTTAAAAAATTTTTAAAAGAGGTGTTGTTATGTATCAATATAAACCGATAATCCCTCCTAAGGGAAATAAGTTAACATGTAAGGGCTGGCATCAGGAAGCAGCAATGAGGATGTTGATGAATAATTTAAGTGAAGAGATTGCTGAAAATCCACGTGAATTGGTGGTGTATGGTGGTACAGGTAAAGCTGCAAGAAATTGGGAGAGTTATCATGCAATTGTAAAATCTCTT
>JALULU010000265.1 GCA_027040585.1 Acidobacteriota bacterium
GCTTGGGCATAATGCTGGGTGTAGACCTCCTGATGCTGGGACGTGGTTGCATATTTTTAGAGGTACATATCAAGGTAGAAAATTTACAGGGGTGCATCATTCATTTATGGGTATTTCTCCAAGAGGTATTAGAATTACTCATGTTATTCCAAGACAAGAAAAATTAGGATTCTATAAAGCTTTAGTGTATCGAGTAGCAAAAAATGGTTCTATATTAAGACCTAGGAATGGTAAGTATTCTACAATGTTCCCAGATAATTGGTCACGTAGACGAGTGATGAAGGTTGTAAACAAAGGATATACTATTGCCATACAAAAAGCAACTAGTGGAGATATAGATATTCCTTTAAGTTCGATAGAAGGTTTATATTACAAAGGGATAAAATTAAGATATCATTTCAAAAATGGACGAGTGACATCTGTTTACCCTGTTTTACCTTAGGAGGAAGATATTGATAAATACAATTAATTATAAAAAATTTCTTGATATTCAAAAAGTTGTTTCTATTGAACATATAGAGCAAATAAAATTTGGTTATAGAGATTTAAAAGTGACGGTTAGTTGTATGCCTATAAAGGAAGCTGAAGCATTAACTTTAGAAGAATTTATATGTATAGTGTGGAAAAAAGACTTTTATGAATGTGATAAATCTTACTATAGCAAATTTGACAATAGTAAAGATAATGCCAAAATGGGATTAATTACGCTTAGTGATGTATCTCAGAATAATGATTATTTAATTAGTATAGAGCCTAAAGATATAAAACATATTCTGAATAAATTTATTGATAAAGATGATATAAAAAAGTTAAAAATAGAATTTGAATCTATAAACAACTGTTATGTATTATCTTCAAATAAAAACTATATTATAGATGATTATATTGATGCCGTAGAGGGATTAAGTGTTATTTTTTATGATAATAAAAAAATATATATGGTAGAGTTTTGTCTAGATTGTTAGTAAACAAGATTAAACAAAATAATCCTACCAAATAATGCAAGCACAAAATACACCTACAACGCAAAAGCACAAAAGCTAAGTCTAAATTAAATTAAATAGGGGTCAGACGTTGAATATCCACTATTTTCTACATTTAAAAAGGTGTATTTTCAACGTCTGACCCCTCTTATGAGGTAGTAGTTATGATGGTATTTATTTACAATATTATATGAAAAGAGTAAATGGACGACCTTTTGTTCATCCTGTAATTAAATAAAAAGGAGACTAATTATGAAAAAAAATATCAACTTGAAAGAGTATGTTTCTAGCAAAAAAGGTTTTTATTTTTGCAAAACAGATTTATTTACGTTTGGCAAATCGGATGAAACAATACTTATAGTGAGGTCATCTAAAAGATGTGAGCAAAAAATAGAAGATTTTATTATTCAATCTTTATTTACAATGTGTTGTGAAAATAATTATATGAAAGAAGAATATATTGATGTTACTGATAAAAGATTAGTAGATTTAGAAAAATTTCTTTTTTCATCTGAAGTCGGGGCTAAAGAGAAATTTAATTTAAATCCTATTGAAATAGATAAAGGCATTAGTTTACTCTATGAATGGTTAAGCGAAAAAGATTTAAAAAGAATTGATATATCTTTGAATAAAATAGAGTATTTTGTATTTGTGGATAAATATGATTCTATGGAGCAAAATATAATATTTGAAGATAATAAGTTTAGATATTTTTTAAGCAGAGGACTTGGATGATAGAATAATTTTAAACACTTGTAACAACATTAATAGGTGTCTGACGTTGAATATCCACCTTTGAGGCAATAAAACCTTAACAGATATAAAACTAGATAGTGGTGAAGTAATAACAGCTACATCTAACCACCCACTATATAGCGTAGAAGATAAAAACTTCACCCAAGCAAAAGATTTAACACTAGATACA
>JALULU010000266.1 GCA_027040585.1 Acidobacteriota bacterium
TCCTGCACCAACGGGAATATTTTTTTCTAAAACAATTTTAACACCTTTGTCAATTTCACATTTTTCTTTAATTAAGTTTGCTGCCTTAACAATAAGGTTTCCTTCATCTGAGGGCACAGAATAATCACCATGAACCTCTAAGTTGATTTCCCTACTTTTTAGCGTCTTTATTCTTAAAACATCATAAAGCCCTATTGTCTGAAAAACAGTCCTTATCTCAGTATATCCATCATTCCTGGCCCCCAATAATCTAAGGTAAAGATTTACTTTTGCAAATGATTTAAAAATATTTTCTACCATTTTTCTTCAAGCCATTTCTTTAAATCTTCTTCAAACTTCTTAAAATCTATATTTTCCCTTTCAATTTTTTTATAACTCTTAAATCTGTTTATTATTTTATCCTTCCCATTTAGAAAAGAAATAAGTTCGTCAGAATCGTTTCCCTTTTTAAATCCAATAAATCTTGAAAAAATCGTAAAACTTTTTATTTGAAATTTAATGTCTTCAACAGAACCAAAATTGGCATTCATTGGATACCAATAGCCGAGATATCCTTTCACAATATCCTTAGTAATATTTTCAAGTTCCACATCTTCAAAAAAGAATTTTTTTAAATAAAGATCAAAGAAAGTGGCAATATATTTACAAAAATTCCCTGACTCAAACTCCGAAAAATTTTCATCAAGTAGCCAATTGTAAAAATCCCCTATTAACTCCCACCCTCTTTCAACATAACCCATACACTATTCCTCAAGAAAAGATTTTAAAACAGAGGTTGGAATAGCCCCTTCCCTTACAACTAAAAACTTTTCAGATGAAACATCTATAACCGTTGATGGTGTGGTCATTTCAAGGTTTCCAAAATCTACAATAAAATCAACTCCATCAGCAAATTTTTCAATTATCTCCTCTACATTTGTAAGAGGATTGTTACCTGTCACATTAACACTTGTTGAAATTAATGGAAATCCACATTCTTTAATTATATCCATTAAAAACGGAAGGCCAGGCATTCTAACACCGATTTTTCCATCGGGAGAAACACACCACGGAGGAAAATTTTCATTGCTTTTAAAGAGTAATGTCAATTGACCGGGCCAATATATTTCACAAAGAGCTCTAACCTTATTCGAAAGATTTATCCCAAATTTCTCAAAAAATGAAAAACCATCTATCAACATCAAATATTTTCTGTCAGAATTTTTCCTTTTAAGCGTATCTATCCTGCTTATACACTTTTCACTGTCAAATTTACAGTGAAAGCCATAAATTGTATCTGTAGGCAAAATTCCCACCTGCTCATTTTTTAGCCTTTTACTTATTGATAGAATGATATCCCTTTCAGGATACATCCCATTGGGGATATTAATTACCTTCAAAACCTTTCTCCTTAAATTTATACTAATACAGAACTTTCTCTGCCAATTTTTTCCTTCAACTTGTCAAACATATCTTTATAGGCTGGAATATTTTTATAAAACATTTTAAATTGTAAAGCAACATAAATAAAAGAGCCCACAGTAAAAACAGGTAGCCATAAAGCCCAACCTATTATATCTATTATTTTTTTATATGCAGACCAATTTTTATGTGCTTCATTGCGCCATAAAAGATCCCTTGCATATCCGAGGTAAATACTCATTGCCTCCCTGTAAACATATAAAAAATTAATGGAACTTTTATTGATCTTAAAATTACCTTTTCTCAAATTATGAAAAAACATTTCAACACTCTCCCCATCTGCATCAACATAACACATACCAATATTAAACATTGAATGGGAATCACTTCCACAAATTCCGCTTTTATTAAAAAATTTAAAAATATCCTCAGTCAAACTGTTGAGATCATCTGGCAATGCACCATTGTAAACTTCAACTATATCAAATAAATTCAGCAAT
>JALULU010000267.1 GCA_027040585.1 Acidobacteriota bacterium
GTTGATTATAATGGTATTCATATAAAAGATAATATTATTTTTTTGGAGGTTTTTATGAATAAAGCTGATTTGGTTAAAATTGTGGCTGAAAAAACCGGTTTAAGCCAGGCTCAAACTGGTAAAGCCATCAATGCCTTCTTAGAGGCTGTTGAAGATGCTCTAAAGAAGAATGAAAGGGTTGCTTTTGTTGGATTTGGCACTTTTAAAGTTGCATACAGAAAGGGTAAAAAAGGTAGAAATCCTCGTACTAAAGAGGAAATAACTATTCCACCAAGAAATGTTGTAAGATTTATCCCAGGAAAGAAACTAAAAGAAGAAATTCCACAACCCTAATCTAAGAAAAAATAAAAAAAAGAGGGAGTTTTAAAACTCCCTCTTTTTTTGTCTTTATGCATAATTTAAAATATCTTATTTCTCTTTTCTTCTTTCTCTCTTTGAAGTTTCTTCTTTAATTCTATTGATTTAATAGCAAGTCTATCGGCTTCCTGAGTATACTTTTTCTTTGTCTCTTCATCTTCAGCAAATAGTGCCTTCTTCCTATAACACAAATTTAAATAACTCATAGCATCCGCATAATCTGGATTTATCTCAAGAGCCTTCTTCAGAGCCTCTACTGCTTCATCTACTAATGGTTCTAACTTAGCCTTTTTCTGAGCTTTGTCTTCTGGAGAAAGTGAATTATAAAGTTCTCCATTATTACCTGTCTCATCGTTTACAAGTTTCCAATCTATAACTCCAATACCATAAAGTGGCTCTGGGTTGTCTGGTTGTATTTCTAACCTTTTCCTGTACCACTTTTTTGCAGAATCATAATCTCCAATGGCCTGATTTAAATTTGCAAGATATTGGATTGCAGTTATATTATTAGGTTGAAATTCCAAAACCTTCTTGAAAGTTTCAATGGCCATTTTAGCTTTTTTAAGGTTTCTTTCAGTTGGCAAATTTGGAACAAACTCAGAAGCATAGGTAATGGCAAGATACTCATAGGCTCTAACCAAATTAGGGTCAAGCTCTATTGCCTTCTTAAAGTCATTTACAGCAGACTCAAAATCTTTATCTTTATAAGCCTTAACACCTTTATTTAAAAAATTTCTCGCCTTAAGTTTATCAATAAATGAACAACTGGTTAACCCCACAAGGAGAAAAAGAACCAAAATTATCCCAAAAACACTCTTTCCACTTTTATTTACGAACATAACATACTTTCCTCCATACTAAATTATCACTGATTCTCAAGCTCTGTCATCAGCCCTACTTCCTCAACTCCAGCACCTTTTGCTATATCAATAACCTTTGCCACATCCCCATAAAATGCATCTTTGTCTCCTCTTACAAAGAGAGTCTTATCAGATCTTGTGCTATATATAGACAACAATCTTTGCCCAAGTGATTCCATATTAACTGCATCTTTATTTAAAAGAATTGAACCATCACTTTTTACTGTAACTACTATGCCCTGAAAGTTTTTAGCTATTTTATCAGAAATATTTGGTGGCAACTTTTCTGGAATTCTAACCTCAAGTCCATGTGGTGTAAAGGGAGTAATAACCATAAAAATTATCAAAAGAACCAGCAATATATCAATATAAGGTGTAACATTTATATCTGATTTGGGGCCACCTCTACCCCCGCTTACTGCCATTCCCATAATTCATCACTCCTAATTTTTTATTAAAAATTTAATCATTTTCTTCTTACCCTTTTTTCTTACTCTTTTGTTCAGTTAACAACCCCAATCTCTCAAATCCACAATCTCTTAACATTTCCACAATTTCTACAATTTTAGAATATGGAACAGCCTGATCACTTTTTAAATAAACTAATTCAGGATTTTCCACTTCTTTTTTTTCAATGATTCTTTCCTTTAAATCTGCTAAAGCATATTGTTTTGCACCTAAATACATTCTCATCATTCTATCAACACCAACAACAAGTGCATCCCTTTTATCAGCACCTGGCATTTCTATACCATTCTTTGTCCTTGGTAGATTAACCGTTATACCCTTTTGAAGCAGTGGGGTTGTTATCATAAAAATTATAAGAAGGACCAGCATAATATCAGCCATAGGTGTAACATTTATATCAGCAACTGGCCCACTTAAATCTCTTTTTTTAGCCACGGTTTAAAGCCCTCCGTTTTATAAAATAGTCCACCAATTCAGAAGATGAATTATCCATTTCAATTGTAAATGCCTCAATCTTACCAGTACAGTAGTTAAATGCCCAAACTGCTGGAACTGCAACAAGTAATCCAAAGGCTGTTGTAACAAGTGCCTCTGAAATACCACCTGCAACAGCTCCAATACCTGTATTCTCTGCTTTACTCATACCAGCAAAAGCATTAATGATTCCAAGTGTAGTTCCAAAAAGACCAACAAATGGAGCTGTAGCACCAGCTGTAGCAAGTACAGGAGTTCCTCTTTTGAGCTCAGCAAGAGTTATTGCAGTAGCCCTATCAAGTGCCCTTCTTGTGGACTCAATCAATTCTCCAGAAATGTCTCCACCTGAAGACTGTGAAAGAAATTCATTTAACCCTGCAGCAACAACTTTTGCAAGGTGTGATTTAGGATATCTTTTAGCAACTACTATAGATTCTTCAATCTTACCTTCACTTAACATCTGTTTAAGAGCGCCAACAAACTCTTTAGATTGATTTCTTGCAGCTCTATAAGCAATAAATCTGTCAATCATAACTCCCAATGACCACATTGACATAATAAACAAAATAACAACAACCAATTTTGCTGGGGTTCCCATTCTGCCCCACATAGCCATTATATCCAGGCTATGCCCTTCTAAAATAAAAAATAACATAGGTCTATACCTCCAAAAAATTTTTTATCTCAATCTAAAAATAACGGTTACAGTACTTACAACTGGTACTGGCTCACCATTAACTATAGTAGGTGAATATACCCACTGTCTGACAGCATCCTTAGCTGCTTTTATTAAAAGCGGATGCCCTGTTATAACCCTAATTTTTGAAACATGTCCAGTCTCATCAACAGTTATCTGAAGTACAACAGTCCCCTGAATTCTCGAAGCTTTAGCAATGGCAGGATAAATAGGAGTCACTTTCCTTATTAACTTTGACTTCATAACTGAAAGGCTAACCCTTATTGGTTTTTTCTTCTTTGGTGGTGGTGGCGGCGGTGCCACATCAGGTGTCCCACCTGCAAAAGATGGACCCGTTCCACCTACAACTCCACCTACAACTCCACCGGGAACTCCACCGGGAACTCCACCGGGAATTCCTTCCCCAGTATTTTGATCAAGTCCAAGTAACTCAGCAAGTTCTTTTTTAGACTTTGGGGGTGGTATTTTATCAGTAATATCCTTAGGCTGATACATCTTAGTAAGGTCTATATTAACTTTAGGTTTTTCAACTTTTTTTACAACTTTAGGTTTTGCCTTTGCTGGCGGTGGTGGTGGTGGCGGCGGTGGTGGCGGTGGTGGCGGTGCAAGAAACGATAGGAAATCTCCAGTTACCTGTGCCTTTAATTGTTCTGGCATAAGAAGTGGCACAAGTATAATAGCCAGGATAAGTGTACCATGAAAGATCAAAGAAATTGTCATGGTAAGACTCATCTTGGTCTTCTTCTTTTTAGATGTAGACTCAATGAGTTCGTCAAACATTTTATCCTCCTAAAAATGACTACTTTGTAGCCATTCTTATTCTTTTCTTTTCTTCTTCAGTTCCAAAAAATTTAACCCACCATAAAACAATGGGACTCGCAATTGCAATTGAAGAATATGTACCAACAATGATTCCTATAACAAGAATCAAAGAAAATCCAGAAAGCACGTCTCCACCAAAAAGGTAAAGTGCCAATACAGCAACAAAAGTAGTTCCAGATGTTATAATAGTCCTTGATAAGGTCTGGTTAATAGAATCATCTATAATCTTGATAAAATTTTCATTTCTCAAAAGTCTCATATTTTCTCTAATTCTATCAAAAACAACAATGGAATCATTTATTGAATAACCTACAAGAGTTAAAAGCGCCGCAACAGCAGGCAGATTTATCTCCTTTCCCATAAGTGTAAAAAGGCCAAGGGTTATCAAAACATCGTGAAAAAGTGCTACAACTGCTCCAACACCAAAGGAAAACTTGAATCTAAATGCTATATAAACTAACATTCCCAATAGAGAAAGCACAACAGCTAATGTTGCTTTTTTTCTCAACTCTTTTCCTATTTTTGGTCCCACACTTTCCACACCTAAAATGGAAAAATCTCCACAATAAGAGTTCTGCTTTATATAGTCCATTAAAGGTTTTGGAATACCAAGAGATGAAAGCTCATCTAAGTTTTTTATTATTCCATTTTTCTTTCTGTATGTCGCAATTTTATCTGCTATTTCATTATATTTAGCAACCCTCTCTTCATCAAGTGCATCTGCTTTAATAATACCCATCTTTTCAAGAATTTGACTCTTTAAAAGCATTTTGGAAATAACATCTTTTCCCACATTATTTATATCAATTTTATTTTTAACATTGTTTTTATCAAAATTAGATTTTAAAATTTCATATACAAGTTGCCTCATATTTTGAAAAGTACTCACATCTTCCTTTTTTACAGCCTTAAACTTTATTTGGACTTCATTTTTACTTTCCTCGTCAAACCTGGTTACCTCAGCAACTTCTAATTTTGCTTTTTTTAAAACATTTCTTATCTTTGAAAGGTTAGGTTTCTGGGCAAATTTTACCTGAACAAGGGTACCACCTTTAAAATCAATTCCATAGTTAAACCCTTTATTTTTAACAACTGATATCCATCCTATTATGAACATTAAAAAGGAGAGTCCAATAAAATACCCTTTATGCTTCATCCACTTTATATTGACATTAGCAAATAAATCCATAACCAAAACTCCTTATTTTAATTTGACACCAAAATATAAAATTTTGTTCCAAAATAAACTTTATATTGAAAGTTTTTTTATCTTCACTTTATCCAAAACAATTTGAAATACAGTCTTTGAAACAAATATTGCCGCAAATAAGTTTGCAACCAGACCGGCTGTCAATGTTACAGCAAAACCCTTAATTGGACCTGTACCATATTGATATAAAAATGCAGCAGCAATAAGTGTAGTAATATTGGCATCAAAAATCGTAAGAGATGCCTTAGAGAATCCTGCTTCCACAGAAGAAGCAATTGTTTTACCAAGTCTAAGTTCTTCCTTTATTCTTTCGAAAATCAGGACGTTTGAATCAACAGCCATACCAATGGTCAGAATAATCCCAGCAATACCCGGCAAAGTCAATGTACCTCTAAAATAGCCCAATGCTCCAAGCAGCATAATTAAGTTTATAATAAGGCAAAAAACAGCATTTAGTCCTGATAACCTATAGTAAAACAGCATAATCAAAATAACGAGTATTAACCCAAGGAGAGCTGCCTTTATACCTCTTTGTATTGAATCCCAACCAAGGGATGGCCCAATGGTTCTCTCTTCAAGGATAACAATATCTGCTGGAAGAGCACCAGAACGGAGATTTAGTGCAAGAAGTTGTGCATCTCTTTCAGTAAAATTACCGGAAATAACACCAGAATCACTAATTCTGTCTTTTATTTCAGGAGCAGATATAATTTTATTGTCAAGAACAATTGCTAATCTCCTCCCAATATTTTCACCTGTAGCCTTTTCAAATTTTCTTGAACCTTCTGAATTTAAGGTGAAACTAACAGCATGTTTTGGAATTCCAAGCTCAGTTGTCAGTGTTGCCTTTGCATTGGTCAGGTGCTTACCTGTTATAACTGGAGCCTTTTGAACAACAGCATACCCACCATTTTCCACGGGCAAAATCATGTAGCCATCAGGAATTTTATTCTTGAAAAATTTCATTATTGTCTCTTTTGAAACTCCATAAGGAGCATTTGGATACACAAGATTTAAAGACAAACTTGCTGTTTCCTTTAAAAGAGATTTAACTTCTTCTGGGTTGTCAACCCCTGGTAACTCCACTATAATTTCATTAGGTACACCATCTTTTCCAGATCCATATAGCTGTAAAGTAGGTTCTGCAACACCATACTGATTAATTCTTCTCTCAAGTGTTTCAAGAGATTGTTGTGCAGTTTCCCTCTCAATCTGTTTTTTTGCAATTGGATTTAATTTCATCTCCATTGTAACCTTGCCATTCCCAAAATGAGAACTGAAGTCAAATTCCCTGCTGAAATAGTCTTTAAATAAACTTCTAACTTTCTCGTAATCATTCTCATTTATACCTTCTACAACTACCTTTTCACCAACAGAATAAATTTTACCAGCTGTTATTTTTTTCTCCGAAAGTAAACTTTTTGCCCTTTCAGCATATTGGGCAACTTCTTGAAGTATAACCTTCTCCACCTTTATCTCAAGCACAAGGTGCATTCCACCTTTTAAATCTAGCCCAAGTTTTATCTTTTTTTGAGGTGGCCAAAAGGCATAAATACTTGCAATTAAAACAATCAAAATTAAAATTAATCTGATTTTAACATTTTTAATCATAAGATCATTCCCTTAGAAAAATTTTTATTTAGTTGAAGTTGCCTGACTTCCCTGTTGAAGCCCTGCAATAGCATTTTTAGAAATCTCAATTTTAACATTTTCAGCAACCTTCAGGATAATACTTTTTTCCTTAACAGCAACCACCACACCATAAATACCACCTGTCGTTATCACTCTATCTCCATTTTTCAAGTTTTTTATTAAGTTCTGTAATTGTTTTCTTTGCTTACTGGCAGGTCTCAAAATAAAAAAATAAAAGGCACCTATTAGCAAAAGAAAGGGAAGTAGTGCACTAAAAATATCTCCACCTTTTGCGGGAGATTGTGAAGTTAACAAAAGAAAAGTTGTAGCTATCATATCACACCCTATTTCTAAACTTTTTTAAAAAATTTTCTTTAAAATCCAAAAAACTGTTAAGTTTGATAGAATGCCTTATTTTAGACATTATGTCAAGGTAAAAGTATATATTATGATATGTATTTAGAATAGAAGAAAGTATCTCTGAGCTCATATACAAATGTCTGAGATATGCTCTGGAATACCTTTTACAGACAAAACAGGAACACTCAGGATCAAGTGGAGATTCATCTTTTTTATATTTTGCATGCTTTATTATGATTTTTCCTCTTGAAGTAAAAAGACACCCATTTCTCGCATTTCTCGTTGGCATAACACAGTCAAACATATCCACCCCTCTTGAAACACCTTCAAATAAATCCTCAGGGGTACCAACCCCCATTAAATACCTCGGTTTATTTTCAGGCAAGAAATTGGTGGTATAATCAGTAATCTTATACATAACATCCTTTGGCTCACCAACACTCAACCCACCAATCGCATATCCATCAAAACCCATTTTTACAAGTTCTTTTGAACATTTTTCCCTTAAATCTTTATAAATGCTACCCTGCACAATTCCAAAAAGTTTCTGATAATATTTTTTATTCTTTTCAAAGTATTCTCTACCTCTAAGTGCCCATTTTAAGGTCAAATTCATAGAATCTTCAGCAATTTTTTCAGAAACAGGATAGGGGGTACATTCATCAAAACTCATCACAATATCTGACCCAAGATTTTTTTGTATTTCCATTGATTTTTCAGGAGAAATAAAATGACTGCTACCGTCAATGTGA
>JALULU010000268.1 GCA_027040585.1 Acidobacteriota bacterium
ACTAAACCACTATGGACTAAAAGTCCATAGGTTTGGGAAGGACTGAAAGTCCTATTCAATTATAAAATTGTCTTGTCCTCCTTGATTAGGATTTCTGTGATGTTCTAAATATTCATTCAGCATCACGTCTGTTATATTTCCTGTACTCCAACATCCAAAACCTATTGCCCAAAAATGTTGACCCCAATAGCGTTTTCGCAGTTCAGGAAATTCTTGCTGCAATTTGCGTGAACTGCGACCTTTTAGCTTTTTAACTAAATCACTTACTGATTTTGATGGCAAGTAATTTATATGCATGTGAACATGGTCATTCGACACAACGCCTTTTAAAATTATAGCATCTTCTGCTTCACATACCTGACGCAAAATATCTCTACAGCGCCTTTGAATATCACCTTTTAGAACTGGATACCTATATTTGGTTGCCCAAACTATATGAACTGTTAACCTTGAAACCGTATGACCATTTGTCCTTTGAAAATTCATAGAACAAAGATAACATTTTTAGAAGCTGAAAGCAAAATGCACTAAAGTGCATAGTTTTAACTATATCTGGGACCAATAAACAAAATTCTGTTTCTATTCAGCAAAATTTGAAACAAAAAATAAAAATGAATTTCAATACAAGCCGAAAAGAAATCAAAAGGAAAAAACGAATTAAAATAGCAGAAGGAAAAGTAAAAGAACAATAGTCCGAATTTGAAAAATTGAAAATCTGTGGCTGGCGATGGTTGGCGTTGTTGTGCGAGCTCACACCGAATTAAATTCTTATCGGAATTTAATTCTCAAATAGGTGAAATAGCCACAGAGAACTCTTTTGAATGCAGATTGACTAAAATGACAAGGATAAAAAACGCTCTGCACAACAACATATATAGCGCATAGCGGGGTTCTCGCCTACTTCAATGTCTAGGCATATTTGCACCGGAAAATTCATAGAATTTTCCAATGCAAATATTAAGATAGAAAAATTCTATGAATTTTCCTATCTTTGTAGCATAAGGCGAAGTTAGCGAACTTTTAAGCCCGCTACGACGCCATATATTAACCGTTGTAGCCCACTAGGGCAAAAGAATCTCTAATAAGTGCTACGTGAAAAATTGAAAATTTTAAAATGCTGCTTCTGCCCTATTCCATTTGAAATTTAAATGAAAAATCGATTATTGAAAAAATTGATTACGGGCGCCGAAATTTTTGAAATGTAATGTCAGAATTTTTAAAACCGGAAAAATTAAAAAGCGCTTCGTGAATTTGCGATTAGAAAAATAAGAAAATAATGGAAATTTACAATCGTAATTAATTGAAATAAAGTCCATTGAGAAAATTTGATAAAGTGATAAAATGATTATTTCGACTAGCGTTGGCGGCGTTCGTAATGCCAAATAGAACCGTGAAAAGTTTGAAAAACACCACGAGAATTTGGGCATAGAAAAATAGTTGAAATAATGGAAATTTGCGAGCGAAATTGTATAATAAAAGGGTCGTTGAGAGATTTTTAATAAGTGATAATTCAAAAAATCTTTTTAAGCGTTGACAGCGCCCGAATTTCCGAAAAGAACCGTGAAAGATTAAGATGCGATTAACCGCAAACGATTTTTAAATGGAAAATACGTCTGCTACTGATTTTTCAGTAGGATAATGAAAAACTAGACGGCTGGATGGATACAGAAAGCGTGGCTACAACACAGCATATACAACATAGCGGGTTTGAGCTTGATTGGTTAATTTGCGAGTGTTTACACCGCAAAAATTCTGCGAATTTTTAGCGGTTTTTGAAAATTTATAAAAAGTTCGCAGATTTTTGCTATCTTTGGTGCATAAAGGCAAGAGTTAGCGAATTATTAGTCGCTACGCCGCATATGCGAA
>JALULU010000269.1 GCA_027040585.1 Acidobacteriota bacterium
TTTGGGATTCAAAGATCTTTTTATGCTCTTCTAAAACCCTATTTATTTCTTTATTTCTTTCCTCAAGGGCTTTTCTTCTAACATCCTCCACCAATTTACTGCCCTTTAATCTTGCATCTCTTAACCTGTTCTCATAATCTTCAACCAATTCTTTATACTTCTCTGACAGGGCATCACATTTTTTAAATCTCTCAACAGTGAGTTCAGCCCTTTTTTTCAAGATTCTCTCAAGTGGAGAATAAAAGAAAATTTTTAAAATAAAATGGTAAACAAAAAAAATAATAGCAACAGCTACTATACTATTATTTAGCTGAAGCGCCTCAGGTATTCCCGATAAAATATACATAAATATCACTCAAAAATTAAAAATACTGAAGTGTTTTACTATCATTAAATTTAAAATATGTCAAGTTATTAGGTACCAGAGAAATAAAAAAAACAAAATATTTGTTTTAGTTATCTTATTTACTCTTTTTTAGCTTGCTCATCTATTATTCTAAGAGCTTCTAAAATCAATTGCATGTTATTGTTATTTTCAAATTTATACTCTATATTAGATACATCTTCTTCCTGAAATATAAAATCTCCTTGAGACAATTTCATTAAGGCTAAAAAAGCCTCCATACCATTTTTTTTTTCAAAAAAAGAATTAATCATTTTACCTCTACTGAAATATATTTTCCCGACTTTATCCGCAAAATAAACTTTCAAGGCGCCTGTTTTCTTCCCACTTTCAAGCATTTGGATAAGATCTGAAAGAGAAGTTTTTTCAAGTTTACCGGATATATCTTTAAAATTACCACTACTTCTCTCAAGCATAAGCCTGAGTCGCCTTACCTCCTTTCGTATCCATTCATCTTCATCAACGTGCATCCACTGATTGGCAACATCAAAAGCTTTTTTTATATCTCCTCTTTCAATGATCATATTATAAAGCGCTTTATAGAGTTCTATCAAAGAATAGTGATCACCTATCACCCTTTTGAACTCTATTAACATTTCCAGAGCTTTTTCATTTTTGGGATCAAGGTCTAAAATTCTCTCTAATGTTTCATTTATCTCTTTAGAAAAGTCATCATATTTTCTAAGATCTAATACTTCAAGCAGCTCGACAGCATTTGTATATTTTTCATTTTCTATATACTTATTACACAATTTAAACAGTATTGAAAAATTGTTATCACTCTCACTTATATATTTAACTAACGTTACCTTCAATTCCTCCATTTTTTCAAGGTTAAATAACACCTCTATCTTCAATTCCAGAATATTTTTATCCACAATTCCTATCTCATTAACTAAAGAATCGAGGTAATTATAAGCATCTTTAAAACTCTTTAATTTAATTAAAACATTTACTAAATTTATATTTGCCTCATAATTAGAAGGATCCATTGAAATCACATCGTAAAAGTATAAATAACTTTCCGATAGCTTCCCTGCATTTAAAAGCAGTTTACCAATTTCAATTGAGGATGAAATAATTTTTTCCTTATCATTTTTAATCTTATATATTTCAAGAAGTTTTTTCAAAGTCTCAATGTTTCCACTTTTTATTTCAAGAGCTCTTTTAAAACTAATTAAAGCAATATCTATCTTTTTTTCATCTAAAGCTTTATCGCCAATTTCAAAAAGAATTTTAAATGCATCTCCTTCCTTTTTTTGAGCCAAAAAAATTTCAACAAGCCCATTAGCTATAGAGGTATCAAGAGGATTAATTTCCATAATTTTCTTATAAGTATTAATCAACATTTGTGTCTGGTTATTTGATTCATACAACTTCGCAGATTCTCTCAAAAATGAATATGCTTCTGATTTCATCCCCAGATTTTTTTTGACAGTAGCCATCAATTCCAATACATAAGGGTCTTTACTATCATCTTTACTAAGGATTTTATTTAAAATTTTTTCAGCCTTTATAAAATTATTCTCACCAATATTTTTTTCAGCCGATTTAATCAGATTCTTCTTGTTAAAAAATAAAGACATATTATGTCCTCTACCTGTTAAAAATAGGAATTTCTAAAAAAATGGTTGTCCCCACATCTGTACCACTTTTAGCCCATATTCTTCCTCCATAGTGTTCAACAATCTCCTTTGACATATACAGTGATATGCCAAAATTTTTTTCATTTTTACTAAAAACATCATTTGTGGATTGATAGGGGACAAAGATTTTCCCAATATCTTCTTTATCAATACCAGGACCTGTATCTTTAACAGCCAAAATTAAGAAATTTTCATTAAAAGCAGGATTAAAGCTTCCAGAAATTTCAATATAACCACTTTTTGTATACTCACAACTATTTTCTATCAATGCATTTATTATAAATTCAAATTTTCTCTTATCAAATTTAACTCTGTAATCTAAAGAATCTTCTACCACTTGCAATTTTATGTCCTTTTCCTCACATAAAGGCTTAAAATATTGAGCACTCTCTAAAATTAAATCCTTTAAATTAAAAATTTCATCTTCAAAATCATTGGCTTTAAAATATTTATACTCATTTACATCTATATAAGAAAGAAGTTTGTTCACCTTTTCACTATTTTCCTTAAGCAATTTTAAAAACCTTTTCAGATTATCGTCTTTAGCAGGAATAACTTTTTCCATCATATTTACATTTGTTACCAGTTTAGAAATTTCTTTTTCCATTTCCTCTTTTAAATTTTTATTATAAAGAAACCTTTGCCTGTCCATCCTTAAAAGTGGAAGGAATATTGTGGAATATTTTAAAAGCTCAATTTTATTTTTATTTACCTCTTTAATTAAGGCTAAAATCTTCTCCCTCATCTTTGAAGTTTCTTTTTCAACAACTTCTTCCATTTCGTCATTCATGTTTGCAAATTTATCTAAAATTTCCTTTTTATATATTGCCATAGATAGTAAAGTGGCAAGTCTCTTGCAAAACTGTAAAGCGTTGCTGTCAAAGGACTCAAACATTCCTGTTTCTGTTATTACATTGTAGACATTTAAAAGGCCAAAGGGTTTATTGTCTATGGAAACAGGAACACACATTAAAGAGATTATCTTATATTTTTTCAAAGGTTCATTGAAAATCTCTTTATCCACCTTTAATAATTCAGGGGCGTTTGACGAATAAGGTGAAAAAAAGTAAGGCTGCTTTAATCTGAGAACCCTATCGGCTAAGGTTTCATCTCCATTCAATTTCGTTTCAGCAAAGGGATCAACATTAAATCCACTAATAAAGAGTTCATTTAATTTATTAGTCTCTGGACTATATTTCAAAAAAGTACCAAATCTTGTTTGAAATGTTTTTAGAATTGACTTAAATATCAACTTTGGAAGATGTTTTGTTTCCTTTTGTTCTAAAATAATTTCATTTATATTACCAATGACTTCAAGCTCTCTATTTTTTCTTTCAATCTCATTCTTTAACTCATTTATTTTATTACTGAGTTCAGCAAATTGAATATTAGTTTCAACAGCCTTTTCCACCAGCTCATTATCCCCTATTTCATCCCTTTTTCCTTTAACCCTTATGTTATGAGTTTCACTGTTCAATCCCTCTTTAAATTTCTTTTCAGAATTTATTTTAACCTTTTTTCTATCATGATATGTTTCAAGAACCATTTCAAAGCTCTTGTCAATTTTCTTTTCAATTTCGTCCACTTCAAATTGTGGAAAATATTTTTGAAAGTCTCTCAAAACAAGAAAGATTATCTCCCTTAAAGTTTTTATAACCCCTGCACCCGTTATGGCAATAGCACTAAAATAGGGGACTTTCCTCTCATTTAAAATGTCATCCAGATCCTGTGGCGTATAAATATCAGGGAGGTCCTGTTTATTATACTGCATAACAAGGGGAATCTTATTATAGTCAAGATCATTTTTACTCAGGTTAACTTTTAAATTTTCATAGCTATCTTTATTGTTTTGAAGTTCTTTCCTCTGAGAATCAGCAACAAAAACAACCCCATCAGCCCTATTTAAAACAGCTCTCCTCGTCTGATCATATTTCACCTGCCCAGGCACCGTAAAAACCTGCAACGTCATTTTATAGCCACCTATCTCTCCTAAACTCAAAGGTAGAAGGTCAAAAAAAAGCGTTCTATCATCACCTGTGTTAATTGAAAACAACTTTACCTTTTGATTTGGGAAAAGTACCTGATGAATATAAATTAAATTCGTAGTTTTCCCACTTAGTGCAGGACCATAATAAACAATTTTTAATTTAATTTCTTTTTCTGCATGTAAAATTTGTGCCATAATACCTCTTTTGTCAAAAATAAACTCACTTTTTATAAATATAATCTGAAAAATAATTTTTTTTTTTTATAATATTTGAACCTTTTTATAAAAGGAATATTATATATTTCTGTTCAATAATAAAATGGTGTTCAATTTATGAAAAAATATTATTTTATCTGTTCACTCATCTTGTTATTTTTTGTAAACTTAAATTTTGGTGCGAGTTTTTACCTATCTCCACCAGATGCAGAAATAGTTGAAGGTCAATATTTTCCAGTTTACATCTACTTAAACGCAGAAGATGGAAACGTCGTAGCAGCTGATGCAGTAATTCAATTTGATAAAAATTATCTCAATGTATGTGGTTTTGATCCACTAAATTCAGATTTTATAAATTCAAATTTTCAAAATCCAATATTCTTTAATACCAACAATGATAATGGAAAAGTGGAAATAATTTGTGGTATATCAACACCCGGTATCACTGGATCTAATCTCTATATGGGTGCCCTAATTTTTAAGGCGAAACAATTTAGTTCAAATCCACTCAATTTCAATTTTGTGTTTACTTCACCGGGAGAGGAGGGAGAATCACATATAATCTTAGATGATGGAAATGGAACTGATATACTCAGTAGCGTTGATGGATGTAGCATAAATATTAATGAAGGTACATGTGAGAAAACATCATTTGCACAATTTGCTGATGGAATAGGTTACACATCTACAATAACTCTAATGAATCCCTTTTCTGACAAAACGTTAACTGGAGCAATTCTCCTAAAGAAAAGCGATGGAAGTGAATATGACGTGGACCTAAATGGAATTGATTATAACGGATATGTATCTTTCGAACTGCCACCCCTGTGTGGTTATAGCTGGAGTACAGATGGATTAGGAGATTTAACCTCAGGCACTATTCAGGTATATTCAAATTACAAAATAGATGGAACTGTTCTATTTGACTCACCATATGGAACTGCAGGAGTTGGAGATAGTGTTTTACACAATAGATTCTTTGCACCTGTGGAAAGGAATAAAGATAAAGGACTAAACTCTGGTATGGCTTTTGTAAATTCATCTGACAATGAACTTTCAAATATAACTCTATCTTTACTCGATACTTCTGGAAACACCATTTCTACCACAAATTTAAACATTCCACCCCATGGACAGGCAATAGGCTATTTAGATAATTTCTTCCCCGATTTTTCCTCGGATACATTTGAAGGCATGATTTATTATGAAGGAGACACCTCTATTGGAGGTATTGTCCTCAGAGATGGAGAAGAAAGCAATGGAAGTCTTGCTACCATGCCGGTGATTGGAGAAGGGAATAAAAATCTATATTTTGCTCAGTTTGCAAACAGAAATGGCATATATTCAGTTATAACGCTTGTAAATCCATCAGAAACTGAGACAGCAAATACTAATATCTATCTCTATGATGAAAATGGACTTCCTTTAAATATTAATCTCAATGGGGAAGCAGTAAATGGAGAAAAAGATTTAACTATACCCCCAAAGAGCATGGTAAAACTATTAAGCGATGGTGAAGGAACTATCACATCTGGTAATGTATACGTTTCATCAAACATACCAATTGGAGGAACTGTTATGTTCTCAGGCTCTGCAGGCACTGCTGGTGTTGGAAACAGTATTCCCCTTAAGGGATTTTTAGCTCCAGTTGAAATCGACAAAGATAAAAATATAAATACTGGAATAGCGATTATAAACCTTGAAGGGAGTGACATCACAATTACCCTTAAATTAAAATCTTACGAAAATGGTGGGGAAATTTTGGAAACAAAAACAGTAAACATTCCCGGAAATTCAAGTGGAAACGGTGAATTTGTGAAATTTGCAACTGACATTTTTCAAGACTACCTTTCATATAAAGATTCCTTTAGAGGATTGATTGAATTAAGTCCACAGGACAAAACTATTGCAGTAACAGTTATACGAACAGGTATCAATTCTTACGCAACCCTTCCCGTATCGGAAATAAAATAAATTTTTTAGGGGGTAAATTCCCCCTTATTTCCCCTTTAAGCACAGAACATTCACCATATTTTAATCTTATTTTGTCCACTGTTTTATTTAGTTTTTTTAATCTTTCAATTTCATTAATCTCAAATAGAGTTGGCATGGTATCTACGGGGTATATATCCTCAACTATTACCCCAATTTTCCTGATTCCCACTCCATTTATTTTCAAAGCCTTAACAAGTTCAAACAGTTTTTCTTTCATCAATTCTTCATGATTTATAAAACGCTTAAAATTATATGTATAGTAATTGGATAGAAAATTTGAATACCCCACCTTTACTGTCAATTTTTTTGCCGCAAGTTTTTTTATCCTCAATTTCGAACAAAGTAATTGAAGGAAGAAAAATGCCCTTTCTTTAAATTCCATAATATCAGTAATATCCCTATCAAATGTTTCCTCTCGCCCCATTGATCTGGGAAATTTTAGTTCTTGTGGAACGTTATTATCAGACAAATTTTTAAGTGAATTAAATATCTTTCCACCATTTACCCCCAAATATTTCTCTAACGATTTTGAATTCATTGAAATTAACTGTTCAATATTTTTAACATCAATGGAGTTAAAAAAATTTGCAATTTTTTTACCTATTCCGGGAACTGTCTTTATGGGAAAAGAAGCAAAAAAGAATATCTCCTCCCCCGAAAATAAAAACAATATCCCCCCTGGCTTTGCAAGTTTTGATAACATTTTAGCATAGGTCATAGAACTTGAAATTCCTATTGAGGAATCAAGCCCTGTTTTCTCTTTGATTTCTGAGACTATTAGAGATGAAACATATAGTGGATTTTTCCACAATCTTTCACACCCTCTAAAATCTACAAAACACTCATCTATGGAGTACTTAAAAACATGTGGAGAATATTTATAAAGAATTTTGGTAAATTTATCTGAATACTTTTCATATTTTTCAAAGTCTGGTGGAAAAACCTGCAATTCTGGACAAAGCCTCTTTGCATGTGATACAAGCATCCCAGTTTTCACACCTTTAGTTTTTGCAGGATAAGTAGCAGAAAGTATTATACCCCTTCTTTTTGTTCCACCCACAGCTATGGGCATATCTTTACCTAAATTACGATCCACCCTTTCCACAGTGGCATAAAAGGAATCCATATCTATGTGAATTATCCAGGACATGTTTCAATATTTTCTCAATACTCCCACTACAATTCCTTGAATCTTAACTCTTTTCGATTCAAAAATCATGGGTTTCATCGTGGCGTTCTCAGGCTTTAATATAACTTTTCCATTTTTTTTATAAAATTTTTTTAAAGTAGTCTCCCTATTGTCTATAAGCGCAACAACCGTTTGCCCATTT
>JALULU010000270.1 GCA_027040585.1 Acidobacteriota bacterium
CTCAAAATTATGTATTTTTCCCGTTGCACTTTCTTCCCGCTAAAGCGGGATTAGTGCAACACTATATATAGCGCATAGCGGGTTCTACCCTACTTCTATGTTTAGGCACATTTGCACCGGAAAATTCATAGAATTTTCCACTTGAGTTTGGCTAATTTCGTAAATAAAACATAGCATTAACAAAGGTATTTTTTGAGTTTTGAAGGCTTCGTGTATTAAATTCTTTGTTCACGAAGTCGTTAAAACTAATTCCTAAACCTTTAGCATAAAGTTGAGCTCTTAAATTATTAAGTAAATCTCCTGTTGTTATCCTTTTTTTAGGATCTTTTTTATACCATTTTGGTCTAGGAATAGTCATACTATTAGCTTTTTGATATACCCTATGACTTGCAATATGCAACATGCCATAGGCAGCGACTATAAATGCAGGGAATGTTTCTGATGAATTTGGATTTCTTACTTGTGCTTGTCCAGCACCTAACATAGATTTTTCTTCTCTAAAATTAACCTCAATTTCCCAACGCCATAAATATGCTTGCAACAAAGTTTGAATATCTAATTGTGTATCAGTACATATCAAATAAGCAGGCTGACGGTATAACATTTTTGATTTTTTTGTCAATCTATATCCCAACGGACGTATAACAACTAATTTAAGAATGTGATTTTTCCCTGCTGATTTCCAACGTATATTATTCACAATTTTAACATTAAATTTGTGTGTTTTTCCCGCTGCCCATGCTTGCACTTCTTGCCATTTGTAATCATTAGATTGTCTGATTTGCTCCGGTGTTGGTATTTGTTCTCCATAAACACGTTTTCTTCCGGTATTAGGTTGATTGTTTGGTAGTTTAAACAGTTTTGTATCTTTTCGTATTCTACCAATTAATGTTACTTTCTGCGGTAAATTTTTTAATACCTCTTTATTAGAATAGCTACCATCCACGCTCATTATTAATTGTTTTTCTTGCCCACCGTTATTATCCAGATTATCTCTAAAAAGTCTTATTCTTTCACTTCCTTGCTTACTTAATTTGAATATTTTCTTTTGTTCTTTATATTGATTTATTTCTTCGTCTGTGGCCTTTTTTTTTGGTTTTGCCACTGTTGGACAATGATGAAAATCAACAGGTATAGCTCTTGACTGTCCTATTTTTCCATTTCTTGGTAAAGCCATAGATATTTGAATAAAACGTTGCCCCCAAATAAAATTGGTGTGAAAAGGTGGACCTAATGGATCTCTTCTCCATGCGGTTCCTGGTATTCGTTTTCCTGTTTTTTTAATAATAGTGTCATCCATATGAGCTATAATATGCTGACTATCTTTTGTTTCTTTCAATATGTTAGATTGAATAACATTCATTATGGTTGGAATGTCTATTCGTTTTTTGCTAAAAACATTATATACAGATGACCAATCTTCAAATTGATTACCTGTAGCAGATATGAGCCCTGTTACTGTGTGCCTTCCCATACAATTAAATGTACCAAATAATAGTTCCTTTCCTATTTTCCAAGAATTATGATTGGAAAAAGCATTATAGCATTCATTAATCAGAGTGTCTAACTCGTCAATCAGGTTTCTTTGTCGTTTTTTTTTTATTTTCAGATACTTTAGGTTTATCCCTTTTTAAGGTCATTTTGTATTTGTCTTCAACTATCCACTCGACAATTTCACCCTTATCAAATTCCATAGCTTGTGCTACTGCTGAAGGCAAATTAACATACCATTGTTCACTTGATTTTCTTTTTATTAACTGAATTTTTGTTGAGAATCCCATAATATAAATTTTAAACTAGTTATATAACTAGTATAAAGTTTCCTATAT
>JALULU010000271.1 GCA_027040585.1 Acidobacteriota bacterium
TTTCAAAATCTATTTCAATTGGGATGTCTATATTTAATTTTACCAGACTTTTTGAGAATAAGATTTGTTCCCTGTTTTCAATTAGTGATTTTTTAATCTTTTCCTTTTTTATTTTTTCAGCGTTTTCAAAAAGATTTTCAAGGGTATTAAATTCGGATAGTAATTTGGCGGCTGTTTTTACTCCAATTCCGGGTGCACCGGGAATATTATCTGAACTATCCCCCACAAGGGCTAAAAAGTCAACAATTTGATAAGGAGCTACACCAAATTTTTTCTCAACTTCTTTTGGTGTGTAAACCCTTTCATATTTTGTATCAAGAATCAGAACATTATCGCTTACAAGTTGATATAAATCCTTATCTGAAGAAATTATATAGAGTTTTATCCCCTTTTTTTCACAAATATCTGCCACCTTTGCGATTATGTCATCCGCCTCAAAACCTTCTACCTCAATAACTGGTATATTATAAGCATCACAAAATTCAAGTATTACGGGAAGTTGCTTTACTAAATCCTCCTCCATTGGTTTCCTTGTAGCCTTGTAATCACTATATTCTTTATGCCTGAATGTTGGTGACTGAGCATCTTTAATAAGTGCAAGATATTCTGGATTGTATTTTTTTAAAAGTGTATTTAGCATTGTAATAAAGCCATAAATAGCATTTGTTGGGAATCCATCGCTTTTGGAAAGTCCTCTTATTGCATAGTATGCCCTATATACCTGAGACATCATATCGATTACATATATTTCCTTCATTTGGTTATTACCTCAGAAAAGTTTTTTCCCCTTTTTAAACCCAAAATATTCATACCCCTTTTCAGTAATTACTCTGCCTCTTGTGGTTCTTTCAAGAAATCCCAATTTTATTAGAAAGGGTTCGTAGATATCCTCAATTGTGTCCTTTTCTTCACCGGTGATAGCTGATAGTGTTTTTAGCCCCACAGGTCCACCATTAAATTTTTCAATTATTGTGAGTAAAAATTCTTTAAGTACGGTATCTATTCCATTACCATCTATTTTTAGGAGTTCAAACATTTTAAGTGAAAGTTCCTTATCAATTTCCCTCTTTCCTTCAACCACGGCGAGGTCTCTAACTCTTTTTAAGAGCCTGTTTGCAATTCTTGGGATACCTCTTGATCTTTTTGCAATTTCAAGAGCACCACCATCGGTAATCGAAATATCAAGTTTTTTCGAGGACTGCTTTACTATCTCTTTTAATTCAAAAACTTTATAAAAACTTAATTTCTCAACTATTCCAAAACGCGCCCGAAGTGGTGGGGTTAAAAGTCCTATCCTTGTCGTGGCTCCAATTAGTGTAAAATTTGGTATTTCAAGTCTTATTGTTTTTGCCCCGGGGCCTTCTCCAATTACAATGTCAATTTTAAAATCCTCCATTGCGGGGTAAAGGATTTCCTCTAAAGAGGGTGGAAGTCTGTGGATTTCATCTATAAACAGGATGTCCTTCTCCCTTAAATTTGTAAGAATTGCAGCCAAGTCTCCCTTTTTGTCAATTGCAACCCCTGAGGTTATTTTTATATTTACCCCCATTTCCTTTGCTATTAAGATTGAAAGAGATGTTTTTCCAAGCCCTGGGGGGCCATAAAATAGAATGTGATCCAAAGATTTTTTTCTTTTCTTAGCAGAAAGTATTGCAATCCTCAAATTTTTTATTATATTTTTTTGACCAATATATTCTTCAAATGTTTGTGGTCTTAAACTCTTTTCAATGTATTCCTCAGATTTTTCGGGTTCAGGTTTGAAGATATCTTTTTCTATTTTCATTTCATACCTTAGAAAGCATTGTTAGAGCTTTCTTTATTAAGCC
>JALULU010000272.1 GCA_027040585.1 Acidobacteriota bacterium
CTTTTCACCGCTCTTTAAAGTAAGCATAAGTTGAGAGAGGGGAAGAAGTCCCTTTTCCCTTGCAATTTTAGCCCTTGACCTTTTTTTAGGTTTAAAGGGAAGATACAAATCTTCAAGTTCCTTTTTACTTTTACAATTTATTATCTTATCTGCAAGCTGAGGGGTCAATTTACCCTGTTCTTTAATGGAAGAAAATACAACCTTCTTTCTCTCCTCAAGTTCCTTAAAATAGTTATAGGTATCCCTTATTTTTTGAAGTTCCACCTCATCCAGTCCACCTGTTGCCTCTTTCCTATACCTCGCAATAAATGGAATTGTGGCTCCATCTTCAAGTAATTTCACGCAGTTTTTAATACTATCTTTTTTAAATTCTGAAAGCTCTTCAAAAAGATATGAAATTACATCTCTTTCGATATATTCCTCTAAAATCTTTTCCATAATCACCTCAAGAAAAAAGTCAAAAGGGAGATTTTACTTTTAAAGGAAAATCCTTTCAAGGGTCTTTTTGACTTTTAAATATAGGCTATCTCCTTATTCCTCCTGATCCTATTATATTGTGTTCTATTGTGCCTGACACCTTTTAATTAAAATAATAAAAATTCTCTTCAAATCATTACTCCTTGATTAATCCTTTAAGTTCTGCTAAATTTTTATAATTATGTATGGGAACTATAAAATCACTGTTGTTATACCCTGTTTAAACGAGGAAGAAGCAATTGGATTGGTGCTTGATAAAATTCCAGAATTCGTGGATGAGGTCATAGTTGTTGACAACGATTCAACAGATAAAACCGCCGAAATTGCAAGAAAAAAGGGGGCAAAGGTAATTCATGAAAAGATAAGAGGCTATGGTAGGGCCTATAAAACAGGGCTTAAAAATGCCACAGGTGATATAATAGTAACACTTGATGGAGATCACTCATACCCTGTTGATTCCATATCATACTTAATCGAAAATCTTTTAAAATCTGACGTGAAATTTTTATCAGCATCGAGGTTTCCTGTGCAAAATCCTGAATCCATGTCTTTTAAACATAAATTTGGGAATGTAATACTGAGCATTGCAATGTCTCTCTTATATTTTAGATGGGTAAGGGATTCACAGTCAGGTATGTGGATTTTCTTTAAAGATATCTTAAATCATATGAGTTTAAAAAGTGATTTAATGGCATTTTCTGAGGAGATAAAAATTGAAGCAATCAGGAATAAAAATATTGGTTTTAAAGAGATACCAATTAATTATTCAAACAGAAAAGGGGAAATAAAATTAAGGCCGTGGAGAGATGGTTTTAATAACCTCTGGTTTTTATTTAAAAAGAGATTTAATCCTTAGGTAAAATATGAACATCTGCCCACTTTGTGAAAGTAAAGATATAACAATATATTGTAAAAATACAGACTTTCTTTTTGAGATTGCCAAAGAAAAATTCACCTTAAAAAAGTGTCTAAATTGTAGTCTCATATTTATTGACAGAAGTTTTACAAATGAAGAGTTGTCCACTTTTTATCCACCGAATTACTGGAGCAGTTCAAGTGGAAAAAATGGGAATAATCTTGAGAATCTTTATAGAAAATTGGTTCTACTACACCACATTTTGTACATTAAAAAATTTTTAAAAAAAGGAGATTTTATTCTTGATATAGGATGTGGAGATGGAATTTTTTTAAATCAATTAAATAAAAAAAATATATATAAAGCCTTTGGACTTGAGGGCTTTAATAAAAATGTAAGGGAAGAAAACTTTAAATTGATATCAAAAAAAATTGAAGAAAGCCTTAACTTAGATTTGAAATTTGATGTAATCACAGCTTTTCAC
>JALULU010000273.1 GCA_027040585.1 Acidobacteriota bacterium
TGCTTATTTAAAGAAAGCGCATCTTTAGCAATTTCAAAATGCGTGGTAGTGGGAGATACAATGTCTACTGCTTCACATTTTTCAAGCAATTCTAATCTATTTGAAAAGAATGGTACATTGAATTCTTTAGATATCTTTTTTCCCTTTTCAATGTCAATGTCATTGATTCCAATAAATTCAACTCTTTTCATAGAAGAAAGGATTCTTGTGTGATGATAGCCAAGAGACCCAACTCCTATAACGCCTATTTTTAACATATAGTTTTCATCCTTAATGTCTAAAATGTCTGATACCTGTAAAAACCATTGTAATATTATTTTCGTTTGCTGCTGCTATAACCTCTTCATCTCTTATTGAACCACCTGGTTGAACAATACCTATTATCCCGTTTTCAGATGCTACATCTATAGAGTCTCTGAATGGTATAAACCCGTCAGATGCCAAAACAGATCCAACAAGTGGAGTTCTTGATTTCATAACCGCTATTTTTGCTGCATCCACTCTGCTCATCTGACCGGCTCCTATGCCAAGAGTTCTTTTATCCTTTGCAATTACAATGGCATTGGATTTTACGTTTTTTACGCACTTCCATGCAAAAATTAAATCTTCAAACTCATCTCTATCTGGTTTTCTATGGGTTACCACTTTCATATCTTTGGGCTTTATGGAGCAAATGTCCGGAGTCTGAACAAGGTATCCACCTTCAATTTTTCTAAAATCAAAATGTAAAGACAATTCAAGCTTGTTTATTTTTTTCTGAAAGATTCTCAATCTTTTTTTCCTTTTTAAAATGGAAACAGCTTTTTCAGTATAACCGGGAGCAATAATAACCTCAAAGAAAAGATTTTTTAATTCCTTTGCACATTCTTCATCAACTTTTTTATTAAAGGCTATGATTGACCCATAAGCGGAATCTTGATCGGTGAGCAGTGCCTTAGAAAATGCGTCAGCTGGTGATTCTCCAATTGCTACCCCGCATGGATTATTGTGCTTAACTATAACGCAACAGCACTCTTCAAATTCTCTTACTATGGAATATGCAGACTCCATATCTAAATAATTATTAAAGGAAGGGGGTATTCCTGAAATTTGCTTAGCATTTACCCAACCGTCGATTGGATTTAAAATATTATAATATAATCCAGCCTTTTGATGGGGGTTTTCACCATATCTTAAGATCTTTTCCCTTGAAAGCATTATAAAAATATTTTTATCAAGTTTAGAATCTTTGTCTTTATAAGTTAGCACCCCTTTATCATCAATATTCAATCTTGAAAAGTAAGAAAAAATGTTGTAATCGTAGATAAAAGTTCTCTTAAAAGTTAACTGCGCTAAATCGAGTCTTAAGTCTAAAGGAATAGAGCCCTTATTTTCTTTTAAAGCTTTTATTATTGTGTCGTAATATTCAATTGATGGAACAGGAACAACGTTTTCAAAATTTTTTGCAGCAGCACGGAGCAAAGATACCCCACCGATATCAATAAGTTCAATCATTTCTTCAAACTCTCTTTGGGAGTAATTGTTTTTTTCAAATGGATATAAGTCCACCACGACCATATCGACAAGAGGTATTTTCATTTTTTCCATTTCTTTTAGATGATTTTCATTTCTTCTATTGGCTAAAATGGAAGAAAAAATTTTTTGATCTAAAGTTTTAACCCTCCCATTAAGAAGCTCATCACCCATTGATGTTAATTCTAAAATAGATTTTGCCTTTATTTTTCTGCTTTTAAGATATTCAAGGGTTCCCTTAGTTGCATAAATTTCAATATCAAATTTTTTTAAGTCTTTAGCAAATTTTT
>JALULU010000274.1 GCA_027040585.1 Acidobacteriota bacterium
TTAATTTAACAACTAAAATTTTTATTTTAGCCAAAAATATAGGATTATAGTTATGCCAATTAGCCACCAAATTAAAGATATTTTATTGTTTCTTGTCTGTTTATTGTCTTCTTCATCATCAAACTGAAGGTTTATGTTTACTGTATATTTATTTTTGTTAGAATATTCATCTATTTCATTAACTTCCCATTTTGGCTTATAATCACTAATTATATATCTATTTATTTTTTTTATAATAGGTCTTACGCCTGTAGCCACTTCTCTATATTCTCCATTTATTTCTTCATACTCTATTTTATATTGCCAGTTTTTATCTCTTTTGGGATTAATGCTGTTAGGAAATTTGTCAAGTGTATCTAAAACCATTTTTCTATTTAGCATTGGACACAATTCGTTTTCTTTTAATCCAAGTTCTAATTCATGCTTAATTCTTTTTTTATCAAAATGCCAAACCCCTGATTTATCAAAATTACCATAGTCAAGCCAATTACTACCCCATTCAGAAATTGGCAAGTTTAATCTTTTACACCCCCATATATTAGCTTCATATTCAGTTTCGCCAAAACAATATTGTTTAGGGTTATATGATCTTTGTCGATTTCTATAGCAGCCTACACCAAAATATGTCAAATCTTTTTTAGTGGCAATATGACCATTTATAAGCATTTTAGATGATTTCCAATTACCAACTATCTCATATAGATTGATAATTAATTCAACTTCTGTTATAGGGAGTGTAACTTTATGTTTAGCCTGTTTCCCTTCATTTATAACAGAATATGATGGAATATTTTTACATATATCTACTGCTTTTTGGAAATTTGGTGATGAACTATAGCCAAAAGAAATTTCAACAATAGCCACCTGTAATTCTGTAGATAGATGATTTATCCTGTCAGCCTCTGTAACGGGATCTCCACATTGAGGACAAAATTTTGATCCTTTAATTATCCCAGCACCGCATTTATCACACACTAACATATTGTCTCCTTTATTGTATGGTTAAAATCTTCATGCCTAATATCTTTAGTGGTATTTGGGTCTCTTTTGGATCATATCGTTGGGTTTTGTATGTTGGATTGTCGCTAATGATGTTTATCGTTTTGTCTAGATTGAATTGAAGTCTTTTAACCAAAACTTCATCTTGTAATAAGAGTGCATATATACCGTCAATACCACCTTTTTTGGATATGTCTATAACTATAAAAGAACCATCTTGCAAAGTCGGTTCCATACTATCGCCGATAATTTGTATAATTTTTAAATTTTGCGGATCCTGCGGTGTTTTAAAAAATGTTTTAGATATAGATAGTTTGTCTTCAGCTTCTACTTCAAAGTTTTCTATGCCGGTGCCGGCACTTGCTTTTAGGGATAGTTTGTCTATCTCTATGGTATCTTTATCCTCTGTTTTTTGTAGAGAGTTGTCATTTGTGTGCATTGAGCCTTTGCCTGTTAAGAGCCAATCTATATTTATGGTTTCATTTTGAATGAGTGAAAGTAATGTATCAAGTGGTATTTTTTTTCTATTACTCCAAGTTTTTATTGTATTGTAGTTTATTTTAAGCCTTTCAGCCACCTTTCTATCGCTATTAACATCAAAAAATAGTTTCAATCTGTCAAAAATACTTCTATAATCATTCAAAATGTATCCTTTTCCTTGACTATGGTTTCATTTTGCGGTATAATTCTCTTAATGAAATTATCTCGTAAAGGATTATACCAAATGAAAAAGAAAAATCCTCTAAATGTTGATACAGAAAAGATCAAATATGACTGGGGAAGCGTAAAAAGGTTTTGTA
>JALULU010000275.1 GCA_027040585.1 Acidobacteriota bacterium
GATTATCCACAGCCGAGCAGACAGTCATAAGCCAAATATGGGGCTGACTAACTGGAAAAACAGCCCCAAAGGGAAGATACGAAAAGCCGATGTTGCCATTGCCAAAAATTATCTGAACGAGGATGAGTTGGATGCTTATAACCGTATTGTTGAGATGTATCTGAACTTTGCAGAGATGCAGGCAAAAAATAAAAAAGTGATGTATCAAAAAGATTGGATAGAGAAACTCAATGCTTTTTTGACACTCAATGATAGAGAGATTCTTCAAGACAAGGGAAAAGTGAGTGCCACGATCGCTAAAAAACTGGCAGAGAGTGAGTTTGAAAAGTATAGAGAACAGGAAAATAGTACCTATGTTTCAGACTTTGACAAGATGGTTGAAAAGCTGGAGAAGAAGTGATGAATGTCAATGTACCGAATGGATATAAACAGACCAAAGTTGGGGTAATTCCTGAGGATTGGGAAGTTACAACCCTAAAAAATATACTGTCTAAAAATATTCAGAATGGCTACTCTCCAATTTGTCCAGATAAAGATACAGGACACTGGATTTTAGGTTTAGGTGCATTATCAAGAGAAAAAAAACTAAATATTTACGACAGGAAACCTGCTCCCAACAATGACGATAAAGTTAAACAGTTTATATTGGAAGAAAATGATTTTTTGATTAGTCGTGCAAATACACCAGAAAGGGTTGGTTTTTCGGGGGTGTTTCGTTCAAATGAAAAGATATATTCATATCCTGACTTAATGATGAGATTTAGAGTTTCCGAAGAATTGGTCGATATTGATTATGTGGAGAATTGTTTAAAATCTTTTAGAGTACTTCGATATTTACAGTCATCAGCTGCAGGAAGTAGCAGTAGTATGGTGAAAATCAATAAAAAAGTTGTTGAAAATATTAGATTTCCACTTCCACCTCTAAAAGAGCAACAAAAAATAGCCCAAATCCTCACCACTTGGGAGAAAGCCATCAGCAAACAAGAAGCACTCATCGCTGAGAAAGAGCAACTCAAAAAAGGGTTGATGCAGAAGCTTTTGAGTGGGGAAGTTCGTTTTGAAGGGTTTGATGGGGAGTGGGAAGAGGTTAGGTTGGGGGATATTTTTGCAGAAAGGTCAAAAAGATATAAAAGTTTAGCAACCGAAGAAATTGAGATTTACAGTGAATTATTATCTGTTGGAGTTAATACAGGGGTAACTAAACGGAGTGAAAACGATGCAAAAGATAATTCTAGTTCAGACAAAAGCAATTATAAAATTTTAAATAAAAATGACATTGCTTACAATACAATGAGAATGTGGCAAGGTGCTTCGGGGGTCTCATCTATGAATGGAATTGTAAGCCCAGCTTACACTATTGTATATTTGAAAAAAGATTACTGCATAGAGTTTTTTGGCTTATTATTTAAAATGCATCGTGTAGTGTTTGATTTTTATAGATATTCTCAAGGTTTAACTTCAGATACTTGGAATTTGAAATATCCACATTTTTCAGAAGTAAAAGTAAAAATTCCTACTTCAAAACAAGAACAACAAAAAATAGCCCAACTCCTTACCATAGCAGATAAAGAGATAGAGCTACTCAAAGAGGAACTTGAAGCACTCAAAGAGCAGAAGCGAGGGTTGATGCAGAGGCTTTTGACAGGGGAAGTGAGGGTAAAAATTGATGGAGGAGAGATAAAATGAGTGAAAAACTACTAACATATGATGAGGTTTTGCAAGAAACAAAAGACGATAAAAGATTTCTTCTTTTAGGAAACGGCTTTAGTATGGCATATAATCATGAAAGATTTTCTT
>JALULU010000276.1 GCA_027040585.1 Acidobacteriota bacterium
TTTGAATTTTCAGGCGATATAGAGTTATTTTCACTTATTTTAAGTAGATTACTTCAAGACATTTAATTAAATAATTTTTGTTAGAATTTGTAAAAATTTAAAGATAATTTAGAGGTCTGACCCCAATAAAATTAGACCCCAATAAAATTAGGTGAAATTTTACAATTAGTTTTAATACAATTTTTATATTTATTTCATACTCAATTTTTAATTTGTTGGATTTTTAACTTATTTTGTCAATTTTTTGTGCCATTTACAATTAAATGTGTGTGATTTTTTTTGGTTTATTAATTCCTTTATTTAAATTTTTCAAAGCCTTTTTCAAGGTATAATCCTATATTTTGTTTTACTGATGGTTTAAAAAAAGTTTTTGAGAATAGTTTTGTATTTTTATTTTTATAGTTATATATTTAAAAGCTATAGTTTTGAAAATTAATTAAAATAAAATCTTTGACAAAAGTCAGTATACAAGAGTAATTATGTTTCTATTTTATAGAAATGAAACTAAACATATTTGAATTTATGTACCTATTTTGTATTTGTCCATATTGAAATTATAATTTAAAAACAAATAGATACATATCTTTAATATTTTGAATATGTTCCTTACCACTGAGGAACATCTACAATTCAGGTATGTAAAAGTTCTATTTGGAGATTAAAATTAGCATACAGGAGGAATAAAAGATGTTTAACACTGGAAACACAGCGTTTATGCTTGTTGCAACAAGTCTTGTAATGTTGATGACACCGGGTTTAGCTTTTTTTTACGGCGGTCTTGTCAGCAGGAAGAATGTCCTTTCAATAATGATGCAGAGTTTTGTGTCAATGGGATGGACGACTATTTTATGGGTTACAGTTGGGTTTACTATGTGTTTTGGTACTGATGTTGGAGGAATAATAGGAAATGGAAAATATTTATTTCTCCATGGTATTACAACCAAGACAGCCTTTGCTTCAAATGCAAGCATTCCAATGTTTGTTTTTGTCGCCTATCAAATGATGTTTGCAATAATAACACCAGCATTGATAACTGGAGCATTTGCTGACAGGGTAAAATTTAAAGCATATATGATATTTCTAACAGTATGGCTGCTCTTTGTATATTTTCCATTGGTCCATATGGTATGGGGTGGTGGATTATTTCAGCAATGGGGAGTATTTGACTTCGCAGGTGGAATAGTTGTTCATGCAAGTGCGGGATTTGCTGCTCTGGCGTCAGTATTTTTTATTGGTAAAAGAAATGTTAAAAATTCTAAGCCACATAGCATTCCATTGGTTGCATTAGGTACTGCTCTTCTATGGTTTGGATGGTATGGATTTAATGCTGGAAGCGAACTTAGAGTTGATTCAATTACTTCAATTGCATTTCTCAATACAGATGTTGCAGCATCATTTGCAGCAATAACATGGCTTATTCTGGCTATTATTTTTGAAAAAAAGCCTAAAATTTTAGGTATGCTTACAGGTGCGGTAGCAGGACTTGCAACAATAACACCTGCAGCTGGATATGTAAGTGTACAGTCTTCAATGTTAATTGGTATAATTGCTTCAGTAGTAGGATATATAGCAGTTTCCTTTAAAAATAAAAAAGGCTGGGACGATGCCCTCGATGTTTGGGGTGTACACGGAGTAGGAGGATATATTGGTATTTTACTTCTTGGGCTTTTTGGCAGCATTGCAGTTAATTCGAAAGGCTCAAATGGACTATTTTTTGGAAACTCAACATTCTTTTTTAAAGAATTTGTAGCAGTTACGGCTACAGCAATATATGCTTTCTTGTTCACATATG
>JALULU010000277.1 GCA_027040585.1 Acidobacteriota bacterium
CCAGTATCTTATCTCAAATATTGGAGATGATAAAATAGACACTTCTTCAGCTGATATAGATATGGACGGAAAAGTAAATATCCTTGATTTAGTTAAATTAATGATAAATTTATCACAGTAAATCAATAATAAGCAGGAATTCCCGTTATGTGATGTCCAATAATTAAGGTATGGATTTCATCTGTTCCCTCATATGTAAATACAGATTCAAGGTTCATCATATGTCTAATTATAGGATAATCATCCACAATACCAGCTGCTCCCAAAATTTCCCTTGATAGTTTTGCTATTTCCCTTGAAATTTTTACGTTGTTCTTTTTAAGAAGTGATATGTGGCTATAGTGAGCTTTATTTTTATCCTTTAACATTCCAACCTGTATTGAAAGAAGCTGTGCCTTAGTAATTTCAGATATCATATAGACAAGTTTTTCCTGAATTAACTGATGATGTGCAATGGGCTTATTTGAAAACTGAATCCTCTCCTTAGAGTATTCAAGGGCAATGTGATAACACTCCATAGCAGGGCCCAAAACACCACAACCTATACCATACCTTGCCTGTGTAAGACACATAAGCGCATGCTTTAATCCCTTCACCCCGGGCAATTTATTCTCAGCTGGAACTTTGCAATCATCAAAATATAAAATCCCGGTATCTGATGCTCTAAGTGAAAATTTATTCTTTATCTCAACCTGTTTAAATCCTTCAAATCCCCTTTCAACTAAAAACCCACCAATTGTTCCATCTTCAAGTTTTGCAAAAACAACGGCAACATCTGCTATGGAACCATTTGTAATCCACATCTTTGAACCATTTAAAATGTAGTAGTTCCCTTTTTTTCTTGCAATCGTCTTCATTCCCCCGGGATTTGAACCAAAATCAGGTTCAGTAAGTCCAAAACAACCAATTTTATCCCCTCTTGCAAGAGCTGGTAGCCATTTTTCCTTCTGCTTTTCACTTCCAAAACTTAAAATTGGATACATCACAAGCGCCCCCTGAACAGAGGCAAAGGATCTTAAAGAACTGTCTCCTCTTTCAAGTTCCTGCATTATAAGTCCATATCCCACATTAGTTATTCCGGGTAAAAAATCATACCCTTTTAAATTGCTTCCCAAAAATCCCAGTTCCCCCATTTCTTTAACAAGATGTATTGGAAATTTATGTTCCCTGTGATATTCCTCAATAATGGGTTTGACTCTATCTTCAACAAACTTTCTTGCGGTATCCCTAATTAAAATCTCTTCTTCAGTTAACAAACTATCTATTTTTAAAAAATCCACACCCTCAAAAGTTTTCATACTTCCTCCATAAAAAACAAATAAAAGGAAATTTTATCAAAATGTGAAAAATTTTGGGAAAAATTGTGGAAAAATTACCTGATAAAAGAAGATTCATAAGGGGGAAATTTCTTTCCCCCTTTAAAAAAATTACATTTTGTGTCTAAATTTGTGAACGCCTTTTTTAAACATAGTTTTGTAATTAAAAGATTTTACATGTTTACATTTCTTTGTGTTGTGACATTTTAAACATGTTTTTTCATTTGGAATATTCAGACCTTTCTGGATAGCAAGCTTCCTGTTTCTCATTACACTTCCTCTTTTATAATCCTTTCCAGGACCGTGACAGGCTTCACATGTTACTTCTTCAATGTCTTTTGTGGTAGCGTGACACTCTAAACATTTTGGATCATTCTTTTTGTCCTTTGGTAATACATTAGTAGCCTTTGCGTGTGGAGTATTTAACCATGTCTTATACTCCAATCTGTGGCACATCTTACATTTTTTAGGTCCCACATACTGATGAGTTGTTGCCGCACTAACTGTTGCAGTAAAAATTGCAAATGAAAGAACAAGCATTAAAAGAAAAATAAATCTTTTCATTAAAGCACCTCCATCTATTATAAATATCCAACATAACTTAGATTACAATTTTTTCAAAAAGTTATAAAAAATTCAATTCTTTTTAAAATTATTTTTTATATCTAATAAATCCACTCCTATAAAGCTCCATAAAAAACATTGTACCTCTTTCAGAGGCAGGCTCCACATCCTCTCCAAAGTTTTCTCTTAAAAGGTGTACAATTTCTCCAACAGTTCTTGTACCATCGCATTTTTCCCATATAAAACTTCCATACTCGTCCAATTCTATTCTGAAATTTGGTCTCCTCATATACTTAAGCAAATAGGTAAAAGGCTTGGAATTAAATTTAGGGTGGATTATCACCACCCTACCATTTTCTTTCTTTTCAAACTTTTTGTTTTTAACTGGCACTAATTCAAAAAAATTGACTTTCTTCTCTTTGCTTTTCAACTTTCTCTACTCCACCAAATTTAAGAATTTGACTTTTTCAAAGATTTTACAGGAAAATATATCAAAATAAATCCAATTATCAAGAAAATCAAAAGATTAAGGGACATATACCCATTGAAACCAACCATATTAAATTTCTTTGCAATATTGACGCCAGCTCCAAACAACATTGCACAAATAATTCCCATAAGTGCTTCACCTGCAACAAGACCAGAGGCTATAAGTAATCCAGTATTTTCAACTTTAATCTTCTCCTCATCACTCCTATTTTTAATAATTTTCTCAACTATTAATTTAAAAAGGCCACCTACAAAAATTGCAGCTGTAGTTTCAAATGGCAAATACATTCCAACAGCAATAAGCATTGGAGATGGCGAATCTATTAAAATCAGAGCAACGGCAAAAAGCATTCCTGCAATTACAAGTGTCCATGCCATTTCACCACCAACAATTCCCTTTGACATCATTGCCATAAGTCCCGCCTGAGGAGCAGGTAATTGAGAAGATCCCAATTTGTATGCCTCATTTAGATATTTAAGGGAGAAAATTAAAGAACAACCTGCTGCTATTACACCAATCATACCTCCAATCTGCATTCTCCATGGTGTACCACCTAAAATGTGTCCCACCTTCCAGTCCTGCATCATATCTCCGGCAACACCAGCAATACAGCAGACAACTGTTGCAACGCCTAAAACTGCGGCAACACCTGGATTACCTTTAAGTCCAATTGCAACCATCAAAAGGGCAGCAATTAAAAGGGTTGAAAGGGTAAGTCCTGAAATTGGATTTGAAGAACTTCCAATAATTCCAACTAAGTACCCGGCAACTGCAGCAAAAACAAATCCAGCAATTGCCATAATTACTGCAGCAAGAATTGCACTTCCAAAACCGCCTGTAAAAGATTTATAAATGGCAATCATTGCAATTACAAGAATTAAAATAGCAACAAAAACTATACTAAAAGGAGCATCTTTATCGGTTCTAAGGGTCTCACTCTTACCACCTTCTTTGCTCTTTTTAACATCCTCTATACCTTTTTTAATACCACTTATTAAACTATTTCTCATTTTAAAAAGTGTGTAAAACGCACCAACAAGCATCCCACCAACTGCAATTGGTTTAACAGTAGCAGAATAAGCTGCAGAAGCGACAGAAGCTATATTCCCTCCATTCATAAATTGAGAAAGATCTCCACTCATCAAAAATAAAACCGCTGGCATTAAAAAAAGCCATCCAAATACTCCACCTGAAAAAGTTATTGCAGAAAGTCTAAAACCAATTATATATCCAACGCCTAAAAAGGCTGGGGCAGGATTAGGAGTAGAAGCAACAATCAGTCCTTTCTCACCTACTGTATGGGTTGATGAACCTACCAGAAGCCTCAATTTGGAAAGTCCCATATTTATTATAATAGTTGCTTTATCCTTAATAATCATTAAACCTTTTGGATTTTCAAAGAAATTTATTATTCCTGCAAGTAACATTGAGTAAAAAACATATCCAGCACCTGTGGAACCACCCTGTCCTGCCTTTACAATTTCGGCACAAGCTTTACTTTCGGGGAATGGAAGTGTTACATCCTCAACAAGGGTCTTTCTCAAAATTATCACAAAGAGAACACCTAAAACGCCACCTATCAACATAAGAAAAGAACTTCTCAAAAGATTAAATTGTTTCCAGACCCCAGACATTATAAAAGCGGGGATTGTAAAAACAGCTCCTGCTGCAAGCGCCTCACCAACAGCACCTGTGGTCCTTGCCAGGTTTTCCTCAAGAATGGTGCCCTTAAATGGCCTTAATACTGCCATTGCTATAACAGCAGCGGGAAATGTAGCAGCTACTGTCATGCCTGCTCTAAGACCAAGATACGCATTTGCAGCTCCTAAAATTATAGCCATAAAAACACCGAGCAAGAGTGCCTTAAAAGTAAGCTCCTTCATATCCACATCTGGACTAACAAAGGGTTTAAATTGTTTATCACTCATGGATTCCTCCTCAATTAGATATCAGTAATAATAAAAAAGGAATTAAATAATATGATAAAGCATAACCATAAAAAATTAAAGCAAATACTAATATTTATAGGCAATATAGCCATCTCTATGATAAACTTTTAACTTAATTTTTTTACCACTCTTTTTATCCCTGTAAAATGCATCAATCTTAATTTTTCTAAATTCTCCATTAAATTTTCTATTTTCGGGATAATATGTTAAAACATATCTATATCTTGCATAGTTTAAAATATTGTACATTATATCTATAAATTCTCCCTCAAATTCAGGGTAAAAATTCATACCACCAGAAAATTTTGCTATTCTCAACATCCTAAAATCAGAAGATTTAAATTTTATATAGGTATTTAATCCCCAAAAATATTCAACATTTCTACGCCACTCCCTACCAATTGATACAGTAAAAATAGGTAAATTAATTCCTTTAATCTCATTTAAGACCTCATCAAATGGTGGAATATTTAGTGAATTCCATCCCGTCCCAATTATTATTACAACAGTGCGTCCCGGCAATCCTTTTACTCTGTTTACCACCCACTGAAGGGCTTTTGAAATACTGCAGGTATAACTCTGGTTAAAATATATTCCCCTGAGTGCTGTTTTTAACTTCTTTTTATCCCTGGTAAAATCAAGATCCAGCCTAACTTTATTACTATAAGATACTATAGCACAGTAATCTTTATCTTCAAGCTGATCAATTAATCTTTCACCCGCTTCAAATAAATCATCTTTTATAAAATAAAAAATTGGAGTTGCCTCACAGAGAAGCACCACATTCAAGGGTGATCTATCTAAAACAACAGAATTTAATTTTTGAATCTTGCCATCTTCATATAGTCTAAAATTCCCTTTTCTTAGCCCTGTAACAATATCCCCTTTTTTATTAGTAACAGTTGCATCAACCACGACTATTGGGACTTTTATATTTTCTCTTTTTACAATTTTAAATGGGGTTTTAGATGTAAAATTTTTAACCTTTAGAGTTATTTTTCTTTGAGAAAAAGAAAAGGAAAATAAAAAAGAAAAAATCAAAATAAAAAATAATTTTCTTTGCATAACATCCCTCCTTGAAAAATTACAAAATTATTTTACAATACCACCCTTTTAAATGACAAAAAAAAATGTTAATATTTTTTCTTTGAAAACTAAATTTCACATTTGTGCATCTAAAGAATGTAAGAAAATGTTTTAAATAAGAGGAGGAAAAATGAAAAAGCTATTCTTAATACTTACATCAATAGTTCTCTTTACTGCATTTGCTTTCCCTCAAGCATATGAAGGGCATGGGAAATTAAAAGGTTTTGTAACCGATACAACAGGTAAACCTATTCCAGGTGTCACAGTAAAGCTATACCACTTAAGGTCAGCATCCGGTTTTACCACAACAACAAATAGCAAGGGAGAATGGAAAGCCTTCTGGATAAGAGGCGGAATGTGGAATGTTGACTTTACAAAGGTTGGCTATGCTCCAAAGGCAATAAGCGTTAGGGTTAGAGAATATGGTAAAAATCCTGTCATTAAAATCCAGATGCAAAAAATTGAAGGTATAAACGTCAATAAAAAAGTGGAAAAAGAACTTGTTGAAGGAAATAAACTTTATAAAGCTGGTAATTATAAGGGCGCTCTTGAAAAATTTGAACAAATTCTACAGGACAATCCAGATATATATCAAGTAAACACCAACATTGGAAACTGCTATTTTTCAATGAAAGATTATGACAAAGCAATTGAGTACTATAAAAAGGTGCTCGCAAAGGAACCAAATAATACGAAAATGCTAATGGCAATTGGAAATTGCTACATTGAAAAGAAAAATTATGATGAAGCCCTTAAATGGTACGATAAAATACAGTTTGATAAAATTGATAACGCTATAACACTTTATAATATTGGCGTTATTTACTACAACAATAATAAATATGATCAGGCTCTAAAATATTTTAGTAGAGCATATAAAATCGACAACAAGTTTACAGATGCAATTTATCAGCTTGGTTTAACCTACATGGCTTTAAGTAAAATGCAGGAGGCTATAAATACATTTAATAAATATCTTGAGATAGACTCCACGTCACAGAGGGCAAATCAGGTTAAACAGTTTATTGACTATATTAAACAATCTTTAAAAGACGCAGGAACATCAAAATAAATTTTTTGGAGGAATTTTATGAAAAAATTTTTACCTATTATTCTAATTTTTTTACTTTTTACAGCAATATCGTTTTCTCAATCAAAACCTAAAACACAGAATCAACCCGCACAACCAACAGTAAAAAAGATACACATTCCACCTCAGGTTGAAACTGTAATGAATCCTATCTTTACAACAAAAAAAGGAAATGACCTTTACAACTTTAAAGATTTAAAAGCCTTTTTCTTTCCTTCAATGGACGGGAAGAGCTTTTTAATCTACCTTTTTAATGTAAATATACCAGTTTACAAAAGGACAGTAAACATTCCAGAATATCCTAAAGGAAAAGACGGCAAACCTGATAAAACTAAAAAGCCAAAATTAGTTCAAAAAGAGGTTAAGGTACCATTTCATTTTTATATAAAACTTAAAAACCTGAGCACAGGTGAGGTGGTTGAATATAATTCTCCGATGCCAGAGGGTGTTGCTAAATTTTATTCTTTTACTCTTCCACTTTCTCCTGGAAAATTCTCAGGAGTTATTTCCATCGCCCCTCTTGATTTTGCGGCAGAAAAAATTTGCACACACTACTTTGATGTCACAGTTCCAGATTTTAAGGCTTCAGCTAAAAACTTAACATACACAGAACCAATGTTTATAAAGTCATTAAGGCCATACAGATCTACACAACTTGTCTTTACTGTTATGAAAGATACCTTTCTAATGGGAAGGGCACTCGTTAATGCGATTTTAACAAACACATTTTCAAAAACAGATACCCCAAGGCTCGTTTTTTATCTCTTGGGAGCAAAACCAAGTCCAAAAACTGGAAAACCTCTCATTGAAATGGATTTTAAG
>JALULU010000278.1 GCA_027040585.1 Acidobacteriota bacterium
ATCTTAATCCTTCTAAAATATTGAATTTCAAAGAGAAAAGGAATATACTTAGTAAACCAAAAATAACAACTAAAAATATTTGCTTTATAAAACTTCTTTTTACCATCTAAATAAAATTATCTCTTTAAAATATACGGTGTTTATTTTATCATAATTAACTACAATAAGTTTATAAAAAAGAGGTAAAAAATGTCTAACATGGAATATAAAAAAGTTTTAGTGGCACTTGATATTGAAAATGAAAATATTGAAAAATTCTTGAAAAAAATTATGTCAATGTGTGAATTAATAAATCCTGAAGAAACTTATATTGCATATATAAATTCCCCCCTTGCAGGTACGCCTTCAATGGTTGCAGGCTCTATACATGATAAAAAGGAAGATGTTTTAGACCTTAAAATGAAGGTTGCTAAAATAATTCCGGAAGAAATCTTTCATAAATTTAACACTACATATATTGTTAAAACTGGTGATACAGATAAAGAAATAGTTAAACTTGTTAAAGAATTGGAGATAGATCTTCTCTTTTTGGGAAAAAAATTGAGGACTGGCCTGGAATCAATTTTCCATTTAAAAGTTGAACATAAGGTACTTAAAGATGTAAAATGTGATGTTTTCTTGATAGATTTAACTTCAGAATAAAAAAATGAATAGTTGGGAAAAAGCATTAAAAAGTTTAAAAGAAAAACTGCCACCAGATATTTTTGACACCTGGTTTTCAAGCAGTAAATTTATAAATGAAGATGAGAAAAGGATAGTTGTATCTTTCCCAAATGTTTATTTTAGAGAATGGATAGAGGATAAATATTTAAAAGTTATAAATGATATTCTCAAAGATTTTGGTATTAATAAAAAATTGGAATTCCTCATTGAATCAGATATACTTCACCTTGTAAGCTCTCAAAAAAGCGATATAGAAGATGATATTTCACTACAAGAAGATGAATACTCCAATTTAAATAAACTATACACTTTTGATACATTTGTTGTGGGAGAGTCAAATAAACTTGCATATGCTGCTGCAATGGCTGTTGCAGAAAATCCAAGTGTTAAATACAACCCACTATTTATTTATGGGGATTCTGGACTTGGCAAAACCCATCTTTTACATGCAATTGGTAATGAAATAAAAAAAAGAAATCCATTTATGAAGGTTATTTTAATTTCAACTGAAAGATTTTTAAATGAATTAATTGCGTCAATTAGATACAAAAACAGTATACAATTTAGAGAAAAATATAGAAGTGTAGATGTGCTGTTGGTAGATGATATACAGTTTTTATCTGGAAAGGATCAGACACAGGAAGAGTTTTACCATACATTTAATGCCCTTTATGATTCACAGAATCAAATAGTTATTACAAGTGATAGACCTCCATTTGAAATTGAAAATATTGAAAAGAGATTAATATCGAGATTTAATTGGGGTATAGTTGCTGATATAAAGCCCCCAAATTTAGAAACAAAAATTGCAATTTTAGAAAAAAAAGCAGAGCTAATGAATGAATATGTTCCAAAAGATGTTTTACTCTACATTGCTCAAAATTTTAAATCAAATGTTAGAGAACTTGAAGGGGCTTTAAAAAAGGTTACTGCAATCGCCTCTTTAAGAGGATTAACACCTAATATTGATCTTGCGAAAGAAGCTCTTTCAAATATAATTTCACCTGAAAAGAAAATCATTACCATTCAAAAAATTCAAAAGATAGTTGCTGATTACTATAGAATGAAAGTCTCTGAACTTACATCTAAATCAAATGCAAGAAATAT
>JALULU010000279.1 GCA_027040585.1 Acidobacteriota bacterium
CATAATCAATTTCCGGAAACACAATTTGATCTTTAAGACCCAATGTATAATTACCTCTTCCGTCAAAAGAACGAGGATTTACACCCTTAAAATCCCTTACACGAGGCAGGGCAATGTTTATCAATCTGTCAAGGAATTCATACATCTTTTCTCTTCTTAAAGTAACCCTGACTCCTATTGGCATACCCTTTCTCAATTTAAATTGAGATATAGGCCTTTTAGCCTTTGCTACAACTGGTTTCTGTCCCGTTATAAGATAGATTTCCTCAAATCCAGAATCAATTAAATCTGGATTTCTACTGCCCTCTCCAAGTCCCATATTTATGGAGACCTTCTCAATTTTTGGGACAGCCATTATGTTCTTGTAGTTAAAACGTTTCATTAACTCAGGAACAACTTCCTTTAAATATTTTTCTCTTAATCTACTCATTTTTCACACCTACTTATCAATATTAGCATTACATTTTTTACAAACACGTACTTTACTTCCGTCGGAAAGATAAGCATATCCTACCCTCGTCGGTTGATTACACGAAGGGCAAACCACCATCAAGTTGGAAACATGAATAGGAGCTTCTCTCTCAAGTATTCCACCTGCTATGCCCTGTTGAGGATTTGCTCTCACGTGTTTCATTATCTTATTCAATCCCTCAACAACAGCTCTTTCCTCTCTGGGAAAGACTCTTAAGACTTTCCCCGTCTTCCCTCTATCTTTCCCTGAAATTACTCTAACTATATCATTTCTTTTTATATGTACTTTTTTTGCCATCTTTACATCCTCGCTAAATAACTTCAGGAGCCAGAGAAATTATTTTTGTATAATTTTTCTCCCTCAACTCCCTTGCAACAGGTCCAAAAACACGGGTGCCAACAGGCTCACCCTGGTTATTTATAACAACTGCAGCATTTTCATCAAATCTTATATATGTTCCATCTTTCCTTCTAACTTCCTTTTTGGTCCTAACAATAACAGCTTTAACAACCTGCCCTTTTTTAACATTACCATCAGGAGTTGCACTTTTAACCGTTGCCGAAATAACATCTCCAACCGTTGCTCTTGCCCTTGATGCTCCATGTTGTGGAGTTATGCACATTATTATTTTAGCTCCGGAGTTATCAGCAACTTTTAATCTTGTTTGCATTTGAATCATTTTAATCTCTCCCGATATTTATTTTGCCTTCTCAATAATTTCGGTAACAACCCACCTTTTTCTACGACTAAGTGGTCTACTTTCCACTATTTTTACCCTATCACCAATATTACATGAGTTATTCTCATCATGTGCCATAAATTTTTTCGTTTTCCTAACAAATTTCTTATAAACAGGATGTAGCACATATCTGTCAACTTTAACAACAACAGATTTCTCCATTTTATTGCTTACTATAATTCCAACCTTTATGTTTTTTTGTTTTTTATCCATAGCCCTCACCATAATTACCTAATTTTTAACTCTTTTTCTCTTAAAATTGTCTTTACACGAGCTAAATCTTTTCTTTTTAGCCCTAACATTTTATAATTTGTCAGCTGTCCTGTAATGAGTTGCATTCTAAGTTCAAAGAGTTCCTTGTAAAGAGAATCTTCAATTTCCCTTAATTCATCTATTGTCTTATCTCTCAAATCAGCAGTTTTTAACATTTCTTACTCTCCATACCTTTTTACAAATTTTGTTTTTAGTGGCAATTTATGTGAAGCCAATCTCAATGCTTCCACAGCATCTTCTTCACTAACCCCCTCAATTTCATACAAAATTCTTCCACGTCTAACCACTGCAGCCCATCCTTCTAAATTACCTTTACCTTTTCCCATCCTTGTTTCAGCAGGTTTTTTTGTAATTGGTTTATCTGGAAAAATTCTTATCCAGAGTTTACCACCCCTTTTAACATGCCTTGTTATTGCAATACGAGCTGCTTCAATCTGGCGATCTGTTATTAAACCACCTTCCAGTGCTTTGAGTCCATAATCGCCAAAAGCCACTTTGCTCCCCCTTTGAGCTTTCCCTCTAATTCTTCCCTTTTGTTGTTTTCTATGTTTTACCTTTTTAGGCTGAAGCATTTTATCTCTCCTTTGTAAAACTGTTTTTCTCTTCTAAAAATTCCTTCTTAGTTTTATCACCCTTATAAATCCACACCTTAACACCAATAACTCCATAGGTGGTAAAAGCCTCTGCAAAACCATATTCAATATCAGCTTTTAAAGTGTGAAGAGGAAGTCTTCCCACAAGATATCTTTCAGAACGAGCAATTTCAACGCCATTTAATCTACCTGAACACATTATTTTAATTCCACCTATCTTTTCAGTTTTCATTGCAGCATCAATGGCCCTCTTCATAGCCCTTCTAAAGGCAACCCTTTTCTCAAGTTGTAGTGCAATAGCTTCAGAAACAAGTTGTGCATCAATCTGTGGAGATCTTATCTCCATAACTTTTATATCAACTGGTTTATTTAGTGTTTTAGAAAATTCAGTTTTTAATTTCTCAATCTCTTTACCTTTTTTCCCTATTAAAATACCTGGCCTTGCTGTATGGACAATTATTTTTATTCTATCACCAGCCCTTTCAATCTCAATTTTTGAAACGCCAGCTTGTTGGAATCTCTTTTTCAAAACCTTTCTGATACTCAAATCTTCATTTAATTTATGACTGAAATCGCTTTCGGCAAACCACTTTGATTTCCAGTCTTTATTGTAACCTAATCTAAATCCTATTGGATGAACTTTCTGACCCAAAATTATACCTCCTATTCATATTCAGAAATATAAACTGTTATATGGCAATAATGCCTTCTTTCAAAATAGGCTCTACCCATTGGAGCAGGTCTCAACCTTCTTCTCCACTTAGTAAGTCCCATATCTACATAGGCCCTTGAAACATAATAATCATTAAAATCAACTTTGTCAGTAGACTCATGTTCCACATTGGCCATTGCACTTTTAAGTACCTTTTCTATTTCTCTCGCAGCCCTTTTTTTACAATTTTTCAAAATATAAAGGGCATCGTAAACATTCTTATTCCTGATCAAATCTATAACCAATCTTGCTTTCTTTGGTGAACCCTTCAAATATTTTCCAACAGCTCTTTTTTCCATTTTTACATGCCTCTCATTTATTTTTTACCAGCTTTTTTCGCTGTTTTTGAAGTATGTCCTTTAAAATACCTCGTTGGTGCAAATTCCCCAAGTTTATGCCCTACCATATTCTCCGCTATGTAAACAGGGATAAATTTCCTTCCATTGTGAACAGCTATAGTCATTCCAACCATATCAGGAATAATAGTTGACCTTCTCGACCAGGTTTTTATAACCTGTTTTTTTTCTGCATCTTTATTTACCAGAACCTTTTTAAGCAAATGTTCATCAACAAAAGGTCCTTTTTTCAGCGATCTCGCCATTTTAAATTTCCTCCAATTTTACTTACGCCTTCTTATAATAAATTTTGAAGTAACTTTATTCTTTCTTGTTTTATATCCCTTAGTTGGAACACCCCATGGAGTAACTGGATGACGTCCCCCACTTGTTTTTCCTTCACCTCCACCATGTGGATGATCTATTGGGTTCATAGCAACACCCCTCACATGAGGTCTCCTACCTAACCATCTACTTCTGCCAGCCTTTCCAAGATTTATATTTCCATGGTCACTGTTTCCAACCTGGCCAATTGTAGCCCTACATTCAAGCAGTATTCTACGAAGTTCTCCACTTGGCATTCTAACAACTCCATATTTTTCCTCTTTAGCCAACAATTGCGCTGAAGAACCTGCACTCCTTGCTATCTGAGCACCTTTTCCAGGTCTGAGCTCAATATTGTGAATAACTGTTCCAACAGGCATATTTTTAAGTGGCATACAATTTCCAACCTGTATATCAACATTTTCCCCACTTTCAACCTTATCACCTACTTTTAACCCTTCCGGGGCTAAAATATATGATTTAGCACCATTTAAATAGTGAAGTCTTGCAATATTCGCAGTTCTATTGGGATCATATTCTATAGCTACAACCTTAGCAGGTACATTGTCCATATTTCTTTTAAAATCTATAACCCTATATTTCCTTCTATTCCCACCACCTCTAAACCTGATGGTAATTCTTCCAATATTGTTTCTACCACCTGACTTCTTTTTAGACTTCAAAAGAGATTTTAAAGGCTTTATATCTGTCAATTCATCATAAGTCAACGTGGAAAAAAACCTTCTTCCTGATGTTACTGGTTTATGTAATTTGGTTCCCATTTTTCCCTACCTTAATTAAATATTTTCAAAATATTCTATTTTCTTTTCACCTTCTCTCAATTTAACATAAGCCTTTTTATATCCAGATTTCTTACCTTCAAATCTTCCATATCTCCTTGGCTTAGGGTGAACATTTACAACTCTAACTTTTTCAACCTTAACATCAAACACATTTTCAACAGATTCTGCTATCTCTCTCTTATTTGCTCTTTTATCAACTATAAACGCATAATATCCACTATCATCCTTCATATCAACTGCCTTTTCAGTTAACAAAGGTTTAAGTAGTATTTTATAAAAATTTTTCATTTGGATAATACCTCCTGAACCTTCTCAATTGCCTTCTGGGAAAACATTATCTTATTGTAATTAACGACATCGTATATATTTAATCCATCAACATTCACATATTTTACACCTGGTATATTTCTTGTAGACAAATCAAGGTTTCTATTTTCTCCATTGTCAACCACTAAAAGTTTTCTCTGAATCCCAAAATTTGCCAAAATTTTAGCAAATTCTTTAGTTTTATGGGATTCTAAATTTAACTCATTCACTACAAAAAGTTCTTCGTTTTTGTATCTATCTGAAAGAGCACATTTCATTGCTGCTCTTTTCTTTTTCTTTGGAAAACTATAGGCATAACTTCTTGGTCTTGGGCCGAAAACCGTTCCCCCATGCCTCCAGAGTGGAGATCTTCTATCACCTGCCCTTGCCCTTCCAGTGCCTTTTTGTCTCCATGGCTTTTTTGTACTTCCCTTTACTTCACCTCTGGCTTTGGCACTATGAGTACCTGCCCTTTTACATGCCAAAAAATGCTTAATAGCCTCCCAGATTAATGTTTCATTAACTGGCACATCAAAGATTTCTGGCTTTAACTCAACCTTTCCAACTACTTCATTGTTTATGTTTTTTACATCTATAGTAAGCATATCACTTCTCCACTAATTTACTTCTTTTTTCTAACAAAAACATAACTTCCACTATACCCAGGTACGGCGCCCTTTAACAACACAACATTTTTATCGGGATACATTCCAACTAATTCCAAATTTTTAACTGTTACTTTTTTATCTCCCATATGTCCAGGCATTTTCTTCCCTTTTATAACCCTTGATGGATAAGCAGAAGCACCTATTGAACCAGGAGCTCTATGAAACATTGAACCATGTGTAGCTCTTCCCCCATGAAAGCCATACCTTTTCATAACCCCCTGAAAGCCCTTTCCTTTACTTTTCCCGGTCACATCCACTTTTTCATTTATTTGAAAAATCTTATCAAAGGTTATTTTATCTCCCAATTTAACATCATCTATATTTCCAAGAGGCTTAAACTCTTTTAAAACCTTAACAGGAGAAACTCCAGCTCTTTTAAAATGCCCTTTCATAGGTTTTGTTATATTTTTTATCTTCTTATTTTCCTCGACAAAACCAATCTGAACTGCCTCATATCCATCCCTGTCAATTGTCCTTTTTTGAACAACGACACATGGACCTAATTTTATTGCAGTCACAGGTATAACTTTCCCATCTTCATCAAATATTTGAGTCATTCCTATTTTTTTTCCTATTAATCCTTCAATCATTTGTCACTCCACAATAAAAAATTATAAATTTTCTCCTCCAATTGACTTAATCTCAACATCTATGGATGAGGGTAAATTCATTTTCATAAGATTTTCAACTGCATCTTTTGTAGGTTCAATTATATCAATTAACCTCTTGTGAATTTTAATTTCAAACTGTTCTCTTGAATCCTTATTTACGTGAGGAGATCTGAGAACAGTATACCTTTTAGTTTCAGTAGGCAGTGGTACAGGACCAGAAATTAAGGCATCACTTCTTCTCGCAGTTTCTACGATTGCCTTAGCAGACAAATCAAGTAACCTTGCATCGTAAGCTTTTAGCCTAATCCTAATGATTTCATCACTCATAACTCAACACCCTTATTTTTTTATTTTCACCCTTAATTTCCAGATAGCATTGGAACCTGAGCCTGCAGGTTCTTACCATCCGAAGAAAGGTAGAAAGGAGATTATACAAATAAAAATTTATAAATCAAGTATTTTTTTTAAAAAATCACTTTTTAGAACCTAAAATATCTTCTTTAACGTTTTCCGGAACCTGTTCATATTTTAAAAAGTGCATTGTATAAGATGCCCTGCCCTGGGAAAGTGACCTCAAATCTGTTGCATAGCCAAACATCTCACCAAGAGGTACATTTGCTGAAATAACCTGAGTGTGTATTCTGTGTTCTATGTTATTAATTCTACCCCTCCTTGAATTTATACTACTTAAAACATCGCCCAAATACTCTTCAGGCGTAACAACCTCAACCTTCATTATAGGTTCGAGTAAAATTGGTTTAGCTCTCTTTACAGCATCTTTAAAAGCCATAGAACCAGCAATTTTAAAAGACATTTCCGAAGAATCAACTTCGTGATATGAACCATCATACAATTCTACTTTAACATCGACCACCTCGTATCCTGCTACAATACCGGTTTCCATTGCCTCTTTAATGCCAATTTCAACTGCCGGTATAAATTCTTTTGGTATGGCACCTCCGGTTATCTTATTAACAAAAATCAATCCTTCTCCACTTTCTGCAGGTTCAACTCTTATTTTCACATGCCCATATTGACCATGTCCCCCTGTCTGCTTAACAAATTTTCCTTCTCCTTTAGAAGGTGTTGTTATTGTTTCTTTATAAGCCACCTGAGGTTTTCCAACATTTACTTCAACATTGAATTCTCTTTTTAATCTATCTATAATGATTTCAAGATGAAGTTCCCCCATACCTGAAATTATTGTTTGACCTGTATCTTCATCTGTTCTAACTTTAAAGGTTGGATCCTCAACGGACAACTTTGATAGTGCATTCCCCAATCTTTCTAAATCAGATTGCGTTTTGGGCTCAACAGCAACTGAAATAACAGGTGCAGGAAATTCAAGGGTCTCAAGCACTACTGGGTGCTCTTTGTCACAAATTGTATCTCCAGTGGAAACAGATTTTAATCCAACAACTGCTGCAATATCACCTGCCCACAGTTCCTTTATCTCTTCACGCTTGTTGGCATGCATTTTAAGAAGTCTTCCTATCCTTTCATTTTTCCCCTTTGTCGAATTGAAAACAGTTGAACCACTGTTTAAATGGCCTGAATATACCCTTAAAAAACTCAAACTCCCAACGTATGGGTCAGTCATAATCTTAAAAATTAAGGCTGAAAAGGGCTCATCATCAGAGGATTTCCTCTCAATGATATTTCCATCAGGATCCTTGCCTTTTATAGGTGGAATATCAACAGGCGAAGGAAGGTAATCAATTACAGCATCTAAAAGTGGCTGTACTCCTTTATTTTTAAATGCAGATCCACATAAAACAGGTGTAAATTTAAGCTCTATTGTCCCCTTTCTTAAACATTTTTTTACCTCCTCTTCAGAAATTTCTTCACCTTCTAAATATTTTTCAAGTACTTCATCATCCATTTCAACAACTGCATCAAGCATCCTTTCTCTAAAACTCTTTGCTTCATTTAAAAAATTTTCAGGTATATCAATTCTTTCATACTCCGCCCCAAGTGTATCTTCCCTGTAAACATAAGCTTTCATTTTTACCAAATCTATAACACCTTTAAAATCATCCTCTTTACCCATTGGCAATTGTATGGCAACAGGTGTAGTTTCAAGTCTACTCTTCATCATTGCAAGACAGTTGATAAAATCTGCCCCTGCTCTATCCATTTTGTTCACAAAACCAATTCTTGGAACCCCATACTTATCTGCCTGTCTCCACACCGTTTCAGATTGAGGTTCAACACCTCCAACAGCACAAAAAACAGCTATAGCACCATCTAAAACCCTCAAAGACCTTTCAACCTCTGCAGTAAAATCAACATGTCCAGGGGTATCAATGATATTTATTCTATGTTTTCTCCAGAAACAAGTGGTTGCAGCAGAGGTTATAGTAATTCCCCTTTCCTGCTCCTGCTCCATCCAATCCATAGTTGCAGTTCCATCATGTACTTCTCCAATCCTGTGAGTAATTCCAGTGTAATACAAAATTCTCTCAGTAGTAGTAGTCTTTCCGGCATCAATATGAGCCATAATCCCTATATTTCTTGTTTTTTCTAAAGGTACCATTCTTCCCACTTTTAATCTCCTTTAACAAAAAAGGTCACAGCAAAAGCTGCGACCCTCCAATATATATTTGTTTATTTGCTTTAAATCTTAGATTACCATCTGAAATGAGCAAAAGCCTTATTGGCTTCAGCCATTCTATGAGTGTCCTCTTTCTTCTTGATAGAAGCTCCTCTTCCATTATAAGCATCTATTAATTCAGCAGCCAATCTTTCTGTCATGGTCTTTTCACCACGTTCCCTTGCATAATTTATTATCCATCTTATTGCAAGTGCTTGAGCTCTATGAGGAGCAACTTCTACTGGGACCTGATAGTTAGCTCCACCAATTCTTCTGGATTTAACTTCCTGCTGAGGTTTAACATTCTCCAATGCTTTTTTGAAAACCTTTAGTGGATCTTCTTTTATTCTCTTCTTTATAAGTTCAAGGGCAGAATAAAAAATTTTCTCAGATACAGTTTTCTTACCACCCCACATCATATAATTTATAAACTTCGTTACCAGTTCACTGTTATAAATTGGATCCGGTAGAACTGTTCTTTTCTTTGCTTGTCTTCTTCTTGGCATTTCAAACTCCTAAAAAGTTATTTTGATCTTTTAGTTCCATATTTGGACCTTGAATTCTTTCTGTTATCAACACCGGCACAATCAAACTTACCCCTAACAACGTGATATCTAACACCTGGTAAATCCTTAACACGACCACCTCTAATTAATACAACAGAGTGTTCCTGAAGATTGTGTCCTTCTCCCGGTATATACGTGGTAACCTCTATCCCATTGGTTAACCTAACACGAGCAACTTTTCTCAATGCTGAATTTGGTTTTTTCGGAGTTGCTGTATAAACCCTTGTACAAACTCCCCTTTTTTGAGGACATCTTTTTAAAGCAGGACTTTTTGTCTTCTTTAATATCTTTTTCCTGCCATATCTAACTAACTGATTAATTGTAGGCACTACTTCACCTCTCCTTAAAAATTACAAAATAAAGGCAAATTTATACCAAATGATGGATAACATGTCAAGGAAATATTCTTATTTCAGAAATTTATAAAAAATTGGTGGTAAAAGAGAAAAGATTACTCCACTAAGTAAATTTAAAATAATTATTATCTTTAAATCCCTGAGCTTTTTCAAAATTACTATCAAATTTGACAGGATACTTATTCCCAAAAAAACCACTAAAAAATATATAAAAAAAGCCTTCTCGCCTAAAAATGGCAAAAACAAAAAGGAATATATTGATGAAAAAAGTGGACCCAATATCAGAGAAGAAAAACTAAAAATTATAAAAATGACAACTACTTTAGCAACACTTCTCGGTTGAGGTGACACTCTCCTTATATGAAAAATAAAAAACAATGAAATCAAAATTGAAAAAATAAGTCCCGAAAAAAAACCAGAAAAAAACACAACATAAAATTTATCCATAAATAACTTTATCATCCAAACACCTTTACAAAAAGTAAACCAAAAAACTCATGAAAAATCAACCTCAAATATCTAAAGTATCCACACCTAATAATTTCACCATTGTTTTCAATATGGGCAAAATAAAACTTAAATTTGCTTTTCTTTTTGCTTAAAATTTTATCCATTAAATATTTGCATCTCCTTTCATGATAAGGAGAGGTAACAATTATAACAGATTTAAATCCATATTTTTTAACTACCCCAAGTATCATTCCTAAATCACCTGTAGTACTATAGTTCTTTTTATCCCTTTTGTAAAATTTAATGATCTTATCATTGTCAATTCCCTCTTCTCTTAGAAACTTATTAGCAATGGTTTGTTCACCGTAATATCCAGCAAAAAAAATCTTATCTGCCTTTTCTTCCTTTAACAATTTAATCCCCAATTTTATCCTCTCGGTGGATGCTCTTCCAAGGGTAATATTTTTACCCACAATTGCACCACCACCTAAAACTGCTATTAAATCAGCCCTTTCTGGCAATTTATTTTTAACTTTAAAATATCTAAGGACAAAATTTCTCGGCAATAGCAAAAAAATCATCAAAAATGTTAAAAATAGCAGAAATAATAAAAATATTACTTTTTTCATAAAAAAAGAAGGGGGGAAATTTCCCCCCTATAAAAGATTACTGTGCAGAAACAGAACTTATAAAATCAAGTGCATCGTTTCCAAAAAGCTCAAAGGCAAAAACAGGGCTATCACTTGTAACGTGTATATAACCAGATGATTGACCTAAAAGATGTGTCAAATTCTGAAACTGGCTGAGAAGCGCAATAAGTTTCGCATTTGAATTAACAGTAATGTTTCCTGTTTTTCCATACAATTTGCCATCTGAACCATAGACTTCAATATTTACAGTAACCTTGGAATCATTTGGATTTACGAGAGCAAGTCCTGTCCAGAATTTTACACTTCCAACTATACCATTTGCAACCTGTGAAAAGTAAAGATCCGTCATACCAGCTGTCTGAAGTGGTAATGTTGCCCTGTAGTGGTCATCCGTTGGACATCCAAACTCAAGTGCTCCTATTAAAGGTTGATCTGAATCTACTTCTACCCAACCCAGACTTTTCTCAACAGATGTATCAAGACCAATATCAGCATTAGTAAGGATTTTTATTCCATTAGCTGGGATTGTATAGGAAAGTGGGCTTCCAGATGTAGTTCCATCCTCATTATGGAAAATTACATTTACACTTGCGTTAGATGAAGAAGTATTTACTAAAAATAAGGTAGTGTAATATTGATCCTGCCAGTAAACAGTATGAGGAGCATAAAGTTTTGTATTACCACTTGAAACATTTACACCATTTACGGAACTAATTGAAGCTGAACCATCTCTGACTAAGGCATTTGCAATTAAATTGCCACTTCCACTTATTTCAACATAGCCGTCAAATCCCTGTCCAAAAATCTGGTCAATGGTATTAATATAAGATCCATTTGCTGGAATTGTAACAGTTGTAGTTCCAACACTTCCATTTTCATCATAACCTTTAAGAGTTACATCCTGACTTGAACCAGAAAGATTTACCACATAAAGGGTTGTTGAAAAATTCCCTGTATTTTTAATCTCTGGAACAATTAAATCACTGTAACCCTGAGTAAATCCGTTTGAACCGTCAAGTCCAGTTAAAGATCCACTTGAAAAATCTTCAAGTAAGAAAAATCCCTTAAGGCCACTTACGCTACTCTCTGCCTTAATCCAGCCAACTGAACCATCAGCAATATTTGGAAAAATTGATGGAAGTTCATAGGCTATTTGACTGCCAGGATTTAACTGCATTATATCTGATTGGGCAATTTCATTACCATTTGTATCATATGCGGTAAATTTAATAAGAGCCGGATTGCTATTTGTATTTACAAATCCATAACCCACATTTTTAGAACCTGACTGGTAGTCCAAAACTGGAAAATAGATTGTCTGAGCAGTTGTAAAAGTTGATGTAGGCTTAAAAACAAGCTGTGTATTTGATAGGTCAAAGCTATCACTCTTGGTAAAAGCCTCGTAAATTGGTGCGTTTACAGGAATTGTAATTGGATTTGTATAGGTTGAAAGGTCAACCTCATCCACTTTGTAATCTACACCACCTGGGGAAAGTCCTACAACCCCTTTGTAATAAACTCCATCTACACCTTCCTGATAAAGGATCATTGAACAACTTCCATAGTCAAAGGTTATAGTTCCATCTTTCTTAAGTGTCACAGAAAATGTGTTTGAACCAAGCGAACCGTTTTCTCCCCACTGTTTTACTCCATTCCATGAGACCTTTACATAGTCATCTCCAGTCTCCATTGTAATCTCATTTGCATTTCCCTTTTCTTTTGCAACATCTGTATATAGCGGTGCAATCCTTGGTTCATACCATAATAATGCCTCTGGATCCCTTTCCTGCCATTCATAGCCAGCATTAAATGTTATGTTACCATCACTATTTACATACATTCCACTATATGTCTTACCATAAAATGGGAATGTGAACCCATTTGGAAATGGTATATAGATTGAATCATCATCATCTAAACCTGCAAGATCTGTTGGAGTTGTGCCAAGTGTATACGTAAAACTATTTGACTGGACTAAGTCACTTACATTACCTTTACTGTCTACAATATAGCCATAGGCAGATACAGTATCCCCTACATTTGATGCAAAATACATAAAAGCATATATTTCCCATGCCTCCTTCATCTCTTCACTTACCTGAGGACTTTCGGTTGAAAGATCTATCTCATATGGAATGGTTCCAGTATCGTGTCCATTTACCTGAAAGAAAACATACAACTTCTTTGCATCTAAATTTGGATCATAATATTTATATCCTAAATCAGTTGTAACATATGTTGGATAAGAAGAACCATCAGAGGTAGTGAAGATTTCATCTTCAGCAAGATCAAGTTCCTCTAAAATAGGTGGTGTATCAGGTATGGCAACCTTTAAAGTAAAATTCTTTGTAAAGGTCTGGCCACCTGCTGTAATTGTAAGGGTAAAATTCAAATCCTTTCCCCCCTCTACAGATGGATCTACTGTTAAAGTAAAGGAACCATAAGGTGCGACTGTATCACCGGCAGAAATATCACCATAATAGGCATTACTTGTGGATATATTTACCTTGTCACTGCTTGAAGAAAGAGTAGCATTGACATTTGAAGCATCAACTGAAGAGTTATTTGAAAGTGAAATTACTAAGTTTACCGTTTCACCTGGGTCAAGAATTCCATTATTATTCCCATTTGAATCGTCTATATTAAGATCCGCTATATTTAACTGAAGGGCATTTGCCATTGAAACATCACCTGTTACTACAAGAGCAAACCCCTGTTTAAAATCTTCACCAAAACCTGGAACATTTGTTCCCTTTACCTTTAAGGTATATGTTCCACTTTGAGGGGCTTTAATTAAAATTCCCTCAACATTGTTTAATGTATCTGTTCCAGTCGGATTCTGTGCAGATTCCTTTAAATCGCCGGAAGTTTGATCATTCCATTGGTTTCCCCTATAAATTGTACCATCTGGAGCCACAAGTTCAAGGTCAAGGTCATTTACAAGTTCCTTTGCAGCCATTGCTGCCCCTGGAGGATCACTCCAGACAAGTGTTATTTTAAGTGGTTCATTACTTCCCGAATTAGTAGAAAAAGCAAAATCCCTTTCCTCGCCAGTTGTTATACCCTGAGCATTTCTATAGTCCCAACAGAGGAGTTTCCTTGAATCTCCATTAAAGTAGAGTGCATTATCAAGTGTAATCCTTCCCCAACCCTGTCCATTGCTTGGGGCATCCTCTTTTGTATTCATTTTTCCACCTGTATTAATGCCTGTCATATTCTGACAAGAATTTATTAACACAGCCTTAACGAGTGCTGCCGAGGGATCAAAACTATCGTTTGAATTTTCACTTCCTGTTGGATAAAAGCCCTCATCAAAATAGCATCTAACAAGTGCTGCAAGCCCTGCAGCAGTCGGTGTTGCCATACTTGTTCCACTCATTACTTGGGTTGCACATTGACTAGCACCATAAGCTGAAACTATTTGGTATCCTGGAGCACTAACATCTGGCTTAATCCTTCCATCAGCAGCAGGTCCTTTGCTTGAAAAATAAGCCATATCCTTTGCACCTGTTGAACCATTTTTAGTGGCACCAACAATTACAGCATCTTTAGCATTTCCTTCATAGTCAAGAGTCCTACCATTAGGACCTGAATTACCTGCAGCAAAGAAAACAAGAAAATCCTCATTTCTATACGTAAAAAGATCAGTTGTAACACACCCTTGCTCATAATAAGCACCCGTTCCAGATTGTGTCGAACCTCCCCAGCTGTTTGAAGAAAGCCTTGCGCCAGCATTGTACTCCTGTTGCCATAAATTTAAATATGGATAGGGTAAGTTTAGAGCCTCACCACCCTCAGGGCTACCAGCATCTTCAAACACAATCTTTGCAAGGGGGGCCATTCCATCACCTGAATCGTGACCCGGGTCTGATGTGGTTGCAGGAGTTGCGATGTTATCGCCACCTACACTTCCACAGACGTGAGTTCCATGGTAAGGGTCATTATCTCCAAATTCAGCCCCTGATAAAACATTGTAACCTATTATTTTCCTGTAACTTGTATTTACTGTAATATTTCCTGGGGGATCAACCTGTGTATAACTGTTTGCAATTGGGTCATCTCCCTGTGCATTTATAAAAAAACAGCTATCTGTTCTTACACCACTATCTGCAACAGCAACAATTTCTCCCTGACCCATTATTCCGTGGTCAAAAACTGGAGTTGCTTTTGTATCCATATCCCCACTTTGACAAACCCAAATTGAGTTGTTATTTTTAAGGTAAACTTTATGGTATACCTCTAAATAGCTTACACTTTCACTGTTAGAAAGAAAATCAATTAAATTTTTTAAATTTTTATAGGATATTTTAACTAAAAAGGCGTGATCATCTGTAATTTTAAACCCAAAGGAGGGATCACTAATAAAGCTATTTGAAAGGGAATTTATTACATCTGCTACGCTTTTTCCATTAAAAAGGATTACAGCAAGTTCCGGAACTTTAGTTTCAAATGGATTAATTTTTGAAACAATGTAATTTGCAAGTTCTGGAGAGAGCTTATATCCAGGTTGAAAATCTCCAACCCATCTAACTTCATCAAGTCCCTTAACCTTATCGATTAAATTGGAATCCATTTCAACCAAAAATCCATTATTTGGTATGTACTCTAAAATTTTAACACCAAGTCTCTTAAGAGACATTCTGTCATACAGCGTGATATTATTTTTAAACTGGATGATATAATGTTTTTTACCAACAGGAGCAAATTTTAATCTATTTGGAACGAGATTACTGAGATCAACTTCACCATCTCTAATGGGGTCAAAAATGGCATTCTTTAAAAGAATTAAATTTTTGTCATTTGAAGCCTTTTGAAAAAAAGTTGTATTTCCCATTACCGATTTATTTAAATAGGGAAAAACTACTGGCCTATTCAAATTAACATTGGCATTGTTTGCCGAAAAGAGAAAAACCACGAAAAAGAAAATCATTAAAAGAAAAATTAAAAATCGCTTTTTTAAAAGCATAAAAAACACCTCCAAAATTTTTTTAAAATTCTAACACTTTTATTTCAATTCTTCACTTATTTTTTTTATAAGAAAATTTATATCTTCGTTGCATTTCAACATTTCTTTATTACCTTCAATAACTATTCTTAAATACTTCTCTGTTCCTGAATATCTTACAACTATTCTGAAGTTTTCACTAAAATTTCTCCTTAACCACATTTTTAGATTTTTAACTGACTTTAAAGTTTCTAAATCTTTTTTTTCATTATATGGAATGTTGTATTTTAAAAGTGAGGTTTCGTAAAAATCACCTGCCAATTCTTTAAGTGAAGGATCTCCATTTTCTAAAATGGTACACAAAAACAAAAAGGACAACAACCCATCACCAGTTGGGAGATAGTCTCTTAAGATAATATGTCCCGACTCCTCCCCACCAAGAATCACACCATTTTCCTTCATTAAATAATAAACATTTCTATCCCCAACATCACTCCTAAGTAGTTTTATTCCCCTTTTTTTGAGTGAGAGTTCTAAGCCAAGTCCACTTAAAATAGTTCCACAAACTGTATTATTATTTAATTTTCCATTCTTTTTTAAATAATTTGCAAATATATAAATCAAATAATCTCCATTATAAATTTTTTCACCGTCACAAACTAACAACCTATCCCCATCTCCATCAAAGGAAATGCCATAGTCAAAATTTAATTCCTTTACTCTTTTTATAATAGCATCTGGGTGTGTTGCACCACACTCTTTATTTATGTTTTTTCCGTCAAATGTATGAAAAAAAATTTTTAAATTTGAAAATTTCTCAAATATCTCGGGAACAATTACAGACAAACTCCCATTTGCAAGGTCAAAAGCAATTTTATATTCTCTCAAAAAATTATTTGACAAGATTAAAAAATTTTCTGTCAACCAGTCAGTATAAATTTTTCTGAAATATTCAGCATTTGAAAATAGCAAATTTTCATCCAATTTTAACTTAAACTCACTTCTTTTGGGAAATTTAAATTGGGATAAAAAATTTTCTATTTCAATTTCTTCTTCCCTACTGAGTTTTTCACCATTTGAATTAAAAAATTTAATACCATTGTAAGAATAGGGATTATGAGAAGCGGTTATCATAATTCCAAGATCAAACTTTTTAGTTTTAGTTAAAAAAGAAACTGCGGGTGTACTTAAATAACCAGCAGAAACACAATTTAATGAAAGCTTTTTACACTCATTTAAAATTAATGTAGCTATTTGAAGAGAGGAATCTCTTGTGTCAAACCCTAAAATCATATTTTTATTATTTTTACTAAAAAAAGAAAGTGTTTTGCTTAAAATTTCAGGTATTAATGGAAATTCACCGGGAATTTGCCTTATGCCATCTGTTCCAAATATTTTAAATGCCATTAGTATAACTTTACCCTAACTTTTTGAGGAAAAATTTTATCGACAACTACTCTATTGGAAAACTTCTTGCAAAAACCCTTTAATTTAACATATACATACTTTCTATAAACCTTGACAGAAGATAAATCCGCAATTACGTCCACATCTGTTTTCTCAATTTTTCCTTTAAGTGAAATTGGAATTTTTAAAAGTGCATCTACATATAATCTATTAACCCTATATCTTCTTTTACTATTAATGAATTTTATCCTTATATTTCTGAAATATTTAGAAAATTTCTTTTCCTCTATCTTAAAAATTACCTTAACCTTACCGCTATCAACAAAGTTGATATATTTTGAATTTATAACCACATTTACATTGTCCCTCTCGAGACTATTCTTAAGACCTTCAATATCAATTGTTTCAGTAAAAACTGACTTGACCTTAAAAACTTTTGAAGAAGGTCCCTCAACTTCAATAGACTTAGGAGATACAAAAATATTTGTTATCTCATAGCCTCTTGCTGGTATACCACTATACCTCACAACAACAGGTACTTTCTTTCTCTCTAATTTCTCAAGTTTTAAAGCAATTGTAGAAGGTCTTATATTTATAACCTCAACTCCCGTTGGAAGATTTAAATTCTTTTTTGAAAGGTTAAAGACCTTATCCCCAGGTAAACTATTTTTAAGATCCAGTGTAACTGTTAAATTTTTTGCAAAGTCCTTAGGGGCAAGTGGTGTGGATTTTAGCTGAACAAGTACGCTTTTAACATAATCGCTTGAAATTCCTAAATTTTGAGGTTTATTGACTATAACAACTGGAGCCTCTACTATCTTTTCAACACCCTGTGCACTACTTAAAACAAACCATAAAACAAGTGCAAGTAAAAGAGAAATCACCTTTAGTGCAAAATTTTTAAAAACTAAATCCTTTAAAAATGAAAATATAGAAAAATACATCTATTTTTTATTCCTTGTAAAATTAAATTTAAGTAGATTTTTCTTCTCCCCTATGGAGAGTTCCTTGGTCAAAACATCCTTTAATTTTTCTCCATCTAACTTTCTCTGCATATTTCCGTCAATTACGACAGAAATTGTCCCAGTTTCCTCAGAAACAACAACAGCAATGGCATCACTATCTTCAGTAATACCAATGGCAGCTCTGTGCCTCGTTCCAAATTCTTTACTTAAATATGGATCAAGTGTAAGTGGTAAAAAACATGCTGCAGCAGCTATTTTATCTCCATTAATTATAACAGCCCCGTCGTGAAGTGGGGTCTCAGGGTAAAAAATTGTAACCAAAAGGTCATAACTTAATTTAGCATCTAAAATAATTCCATTTTCCATAAAGTTTTTAAGCCCTATTTTCCTTTCAATGACTATTAAAGCACCTATTTTTTTTGAAGAAAGAGTGGTTACAGCAAGTACAATTTCATCTATCTTGGAAATGCCACCAGTCGAAATAATGGGATCTATGAACCCCCTTGTACCAATATTTGCAAGGATTTTTCTAATTTCATTTTGGTATAAAACAATAATGGCAAAAACAACATAGGTCATAAAATTTGAAAGAAACCACTGAATAATCTTTAGATGAAATTCCTTTGAAATATAGAAAAAAACAACAATAAAAAGTATTCCAAAAGCCATTTGAGCGGCTCTTGTACCTTTAATTAAAATTAAAATTCTATAAATTATAAAAGCTGTTATAAAGATATCTATAAAATCAAAGATGGTAAAAGTGGGAATCTTCAGATATTTTGTTAGTTCTAATAAAACAATCATTTCACATGTCCATAAGTTTATAAAAAACCTTTAACGCATCTAAATTTTCTTTAACATCGTGAACTCTAAAAATATTGGCACCCTTCAAAAGCGAAAATAAATTTGCAGAAATAGTGCCTGGCAATCTCTCAGGGATATCTCTATTTAAAAAATTTCCAATAAAAGATTTCTTCGAAACCCCAATTAAAATGGGGCAATCATATTTTTTAAACTTATCTAAATTCTTCAAAATTTCAAAATTTTCCTCAACATTTTTACCAAAGCCAATACCGGGATCTAAGATCAATCTATTTTTAAGTTCTTTAATTGAAATTAACTTTTCAAAAAAAGATTCAAGCTCTTTAACAATATCATCAGAGGGTGGCAATTTATGCATATATTCTGGTTCTCCCCTCATATGCATTACCACAAAAGCAGCGCTACTATTTATAGCAAGATTTAACATTCTTTCATCTTTTAATCCAGATATATCGTTAATAATATCCGCACCTTCTTCTATAGCTATTCTTGCGACTTCATATTTTCTGGTATCTACAGAAATTGGTATATCTAAATCTTTTACCAATCTTTTTAAAACTGGTAATATTCTATCTAATTCTTCATTAACTGAAATGGCCTTAGATCCCGGTCTTGTGGACTCTCCACCTACATCAATTATATCAGCCCCTTCTTGTACAATTTTGAAAGCTTTTTCAACAGCTCTTTCCGGAGACAAATAAAGACCACCATCCGAAAAAGAATCTGGGGTTATGTTTAAAATCCCCATCACAAGAGGCCTATCTAAAATATACTCCCCTTTAGGGAGCAATAGTTTCTTCATCAATTTGTCCTTCTAAATTACCTCTCTTTCCATTTTTTTCTTTTGTCTTATTTCTTATTCCTTTCCCCTCAAACAATCTATAAATATCCTCTCCTTCTAAAGATTCATGTTCCAATAGTGCATTTGCCAGTTTTTCAAGTTTTTCCCTTTTCTCTATTACAATCCTTTTAGCATCCTCATATCCATTTAAAACTATCTTTCTGACCTCTTCATCAATTAACTCAGCTGTTTTTTCACTATAATCTTTATGCTGAGCAAGTTCCTTACCTAAAAATATCATTTCCTCTTTCTTCCCAAAAGTAAGAGGACCCAATTCATCACTCATGCCCCAGGCACACACCATCTTCCTTGCAAGGTCAGTTGCTCTTTCAATATCATTTGCAGCACCTGTTGTCATACTGCCAAATGTGATTTCTTCAGCAACCCTTCCACCCATTAACACCTTTATTTCAGACTCAAGATATCCTCTATCGTAGTTATACCTGTCATCCTGTGGCAATTGCTGTGTAACACCTAAAGCCATTCCACGTGGAATAATTGTAACCTTATGTATTGGATCAGTATTTGGCAAAGACAATGCTACAAGGGTATGGCCTGCCTCATGATAGGCTATTATCTTCTTTTCTTTATCATTTAATGCAAGGGATTTTCTCTCCTTTCCCATTAGAACTTTATCTTTCGCTATCTCAAAATCTTCCATAGCAACACACTCCTTACCCTTTCCCGCTGCAAGAAGTGCAGCCTCATTTACCAGATTTGCTATTTGCGCTCCAGAAAATCCTGGAGTCGATCTTGAGAGGATTTCAAGGTCAACGTCATCACACATTGGAGTATTCTTGGTGTGCACCTTAAAAATTCCAAGCCTACCCTTTACATCAGGCAAGTTAACAACGACTTGCCTGTCAAATCTTCCAGGCCTTAAAAGGGCAGGATCAAGAACATCCGGTCTATTAGTTGCAGCAATTAAAATAACACCTTCATTTGACTCAATTCCATCCATTTCAACAAGTAATTGGTTTAATGTCTGCTCCCTTTCATCGTGCCCGCCTCCAAGTCCAGCACCTCTATGCCTTCCAACGGCATCAATTTCATCTATAAAAATTATACACGGGGCATTTTTCTTACCCTGGTCAAAAAGATCCCTCACCCTTGAAGCTCCAACTCCAACAAACATTTCAACAAATTCCGAGCCACTTATGGAAAAAAAGGGAACCCCTGCTTCCCCTGCTACTGCTCTGGCAAGTAGCGTCTTACCAGTCCCGGGAGGTCCAACAAGCAAAACTCCCTTAGGTATTCTTCCGCCAAGCTTTTGAAATTTAAATGGTTCTTTCAAAAACTCCACGATTTCTTCCAATTCTTCAACCGCTTCTTCAACACCTGCAACATCTTTAAAGGTTACTTTTTTCTGCGAAGGGCTTAAAAGTTTTGCCTTGCTTTTACCAAAATTAAAAGCCGCTTTACTTCCCCCACCTTGCATAAACCTTATCATTAAAAGCCCCAACCCCACACCTATGACAATTACTAAAATTAACGTAAATATATTTGAAAACCAATCTTCTTTATCTGGTCTATCAACAATTACAACTGCGCCCTTTGTTATTAATTTATCAGCTAATTTACCCACAGAACTTTCTGGAACTATTGTGGAAAATTTCTTTTTGTTTTTTAATTTTCCTGTAACATTAAATTGCTCAAACTCAGCACTTGCCACTTCACCTGAATTCACCTTTTTTATAAAATCACTATATTTGAGCTCAACAACAGGTCCATTTTTCACGCTCTCTGCTATTTGATAAATAACTATCATAATTAAAAATAAGCCTACCCATAGCAATATACTTTTAACAATGTTATTCAATCCAACCTCCAAAAAAGGAAAAATTAAATGAAATCTATAGTTTCAATTTTGCCAGATATGGCAAATTTCTATATTTATCCATATAGTCCATTCCATATCCAACTATATAGTTGTCATCTTCGTCAGTAAAACAAACATAATCTGGGTGAAAGTCAACCTTTCTCAAAAATGGCTTGTCAATAAGCGTTCCAACTTTTATGTTTTTAACTCCTTTCATCCTCAAATTTCCAACAACATGGTCAACGATAACACCTGTATCTGTAACTCCAACAAGTAATACAACATTTTTACCTTCCAAATCAAAGGAAGGATAAATTGTTGTTTCCCTTACAACCCTTATTTTACTTTCATTTAACATTGCCTCCTGGTAATAAAGGTTCATGAAATAGCAGTAAAGATTTTTATCCACACCAAACTTACGTATAAAATCCGACATAAAGACAAAAGCACTTCTTAAAATACCTATTAGATAGAGGTTATCTTCTGGAAAATCTTTTTCAACCTCCTTCACCATATTTATTATTCTTTCCTCAATTTCTTCTTTTGTTTTCCATAAAATTAAATTACCCATTTTTTATCCTCTCCATACAAAAAAAACTACGATACATATTTTTACCAAATATCTCAAATTTATAATTAAGATCTGGTATCCAGATTATTTCATTTTTATAATTACATACGATAATAATTCTATCTCTTTTTGTAAACCCAATTTTTTTCTCAATAAGAAACTTTTTCAACTTTTTCTTCCCAAACTTAAATCTTAAAATATCACCTCTTTCTCTTATTCTAAATATAATTTTATCAGATAAACTAACAGGATAGAAATAACAATTTTTATTTTTGTTAATTTTACTTCTATCAACAATAGATATTTTAAATTTTTCCCCTAAAAATTCTATTTCACATGATGATTTTACTACCACTTTATGTTCACTACCAGATTTATTTTCATAAGATCCTTTAATGACCTTCACACTTTTAAATTCCTTTACAAAATAAATATTGCTTCCCCCTGCCTTTTTTAACTTTCCACTATTTCCATTTTCTATAAACTCTATCAATTCCACATAGTTTTTATAATAAATGCTCTTAAAATTTCCCTGAAGGAAAAAAACAACTTCCCTTAAAACCATAAACTTTTCAAAAATATCCAATTTGCTAAATTTTTCGACATTCAACAAAACCTCTTTATCATTTATTTTTGCAATACTTCTAAATATCTTCTCAGAATATTTCCTGTTAAATTCATCCTCAATTCTTAAAACATCTATTAGATGAGACACTTTATCTTTAAAATTTGAATCTATATTCTCTTTTATAAAAGGTATTAACAAATTTCTCAACTTATTCCTCAAAAAACTATTTTCAAAATTTGTTTCATCCAATGCATATTCAATCCTATTTTCCTTTAAAAATTTCAATATTTCATCTTTGTAAAAATTAAGTATTGGTCTAATTATTGTACCATTCCAACCGACAAAACTCATTTCAACAAGACCATGAATCCCTGTCCCCCTTAAAATCCTCATAAAAAAATTTTCTATCAGGTCATCTGCAGTATGTCCGAGAGCAATTTTAGTAAATCCCATTTTCTCTATATATCTTCTAAAAATTTTTATACGTTCATTCCTAAAAAAATTCTCAAGGTTTTCGCTGTTTTCTACAGGGTAAATATTTTCTAAAAAAAAATCAAAACCCAATGTCCTTGATAAATCTTTAACCAACAATTCATCCCTTTTCGAAGATTCTCTATAATTGTGGTTTACATGTAAAATTGCAATTTTTTTAAAGGCATTCTTTTCCTCTTTTAAAAAATTATAAAAAAGATAGGTTAAAAAAAGTGAATCAGGACCTCCTGAACAAGCTATAAGAACGGAATCATCAGGAGAAACAAGACAATAATTTTTTAAATTGTGGATAAATTTCTTAAGATACATAATTTTCTGGTAGCGGCGCAGGGACTCGAACCCCGGACCAAGCGAATATGAGTCGCTGGCTCTACCACCTGAGCTACGCCGCCACCCTCTTTCAAAGTCAAAAAATATATAAAAATTGCCCCTTTTTGTCAAGAGAAAAAGTCAATGGGTCTTTTTAAAATATTTAAAATCCTATAAGGATATATACTCTCTATTTCAGTAAATATCCTATCAATTAAAATTATATGGCTTTATATTCCTTAATATAATATTATACACCTTTTAATCACTCACATAACACGAATTAAAAAAAAGGTACTTTCCTTATATTTATCCTTGAAACTACTTCTATAAAAAAAGATACCCAAAAAAATAAAAACAGCAATAAAACCCCACCTATTTTAAAATAGTTATCATAGGGAGTTTTTATTTCACTCATTGAAAAAATCTCCATAAAGCCTCTTTAACTTTCTTTCCTCAACCAAAATTGTTGAAAAAACTTTGTCCTCAATACCCTGTGAGTATTTCGTGAATATTATTGTAAAAAATGAAAGTGGAATTAAAAGCAACCCTAAAATAAATCTTAAAAACATATCAAGCTTTTTAGGTAAAGACAAACTCAAATAAGATACTCTTATACCTAATAATTTTTTTCCATAACTACTCTTTTTAACTATTATTAAATAAATATCAAATGCTACAAAAAGTAAAAAAATAAAAAATGTTAAAATCCCGGTATATTTAAAAAGACTAAAAGCGCTCGTTCCATAGGAAATATATCCACTGTAATACCAGAAAGTATGAGGAAATGAAAAAACATCATATCCATAATGTCTGTTTTCAATGATATAAAAATACCTCAAGACTTTTTCCAGAAAGTAGGTCATAAATCTATATGTAGCTATAGGGAAAAATATGAAAAAAAAATCAAGCAGGAAAGAAAAAAATCTCCTTATTTTACCAGCAACAATATACTTTCTAAAATCAAATCCACAATCAGGACATATG
>JALULU010000280.1 GCA_027040585.1 Acidobacteriota bacterium
ATACATTTCATGGAGGTTTTATCTATGGTTTACTTAAAAAGTGGGACATTGAAAAAATATTGCTATTTTCAAATGGTGTCGCAGCACTTAATTGTTTAAAATATGGTGCCAGAGGTAATCTTTTAAGCGAAAAAGAGGTATGGAATTTTATAAACAAAGTTTTTTAATTTTAGAGGTATCAAAATGAAAATAAGAAAATTTTTATCTCTCCTCTCTATTTTAATTTTATCTGCTTTACTGGCCGGATGCTTTGGAGGTGGTATGGACAGAGGAAAAGCAATGAAAGCACTTTTAAAGCTTCCCATTTTCTCACCTAAAAAAGATGATGTTTACGTTGAAGATGTCTCAAATATGGGTAAAAGTACAATAATTACCGCTAAAATAAGAATTGCTTTAAGTGGTATTTATAAAGACAAAAAATTTACTCCAGAAGAAATACGTATAGGAAATGGAGATTGGGTACCAATATCATTCTTTAAAAATACACTTTTAGATTACAGATACTTAAAGACAAGAGAAAATATGCTTAAGCTCTCAACAGGAATTATTAACTATGCCTTAAAAAATGGAAAATATCCTGATGTTACTAACATAACAGATCTTTTAGACATGCTACATCCAAAATATATTGATGAAATAGTTGAAATGGATGGTTGGAATAATTTTCTATCATATAAAATTTTAAAGAACAAAAACGGTTTTAGATTAATTTCCCCGGGTAAAGATAAAAAACTTTTTACAAAAGATGACATCATATATGAGAATGGGGAATTTAAATAATTATTTCCCTTGTTTTTGTAAGATTTGAAAATATAATTTTCTTTGATTTATTTTAGGAGTCAATATGAGAAGGAATCTATTTTTTCTTTTTATATTCATAATTTTTACAAATGTGTTTTCCATTAATTATGTAAAATTATCTGAAGTTAAAAGGGGTATGACTGGCATTGGCTATACAGTTTATTCTGGTAGTACCCCAGAAAAATTTACTGTCAAAATTCTTGGGATTGTGAGAGATCCAGCCCCAAAAAGAAGGATAATAATTGCAAGGCTTATTGGCAAAAAGCAAGAAAAATATGGAATATTTGCAGGTATGAGCGGTTCACCTGTATTTGTAAATGGAAAGATACTTGGCGCAATAGCCTACGGATTTACTTTTTCAGCAGAGCCAATTTGTGGTATTACACCCTTTGAAGACATGCTTAAAATTGGAAATGTTCATTTGGTGCCAGGCACAAAAAATAAAATTACAAATAAAAAAGTGTTAAAAGAAATATACGATCAAATTCTAAATTTTAAATGGGATAACAAATTAAATGAAGAAATCTTCAAATATTTAAGACCTCTAAGGAAAGAAATTGGTGGAATGTATCCCATTCCAACACCAGTATATTTTCCTTCAAAAGATATAATAGATTATGATATATCAAACATTCTATATAATCAATTTAATATGGTACCGGTAGATGAGGTAAAAGTAAAAATTGCGAAGGAAAGCACAAATAAACAATATATTCCAAGGCCAGGGGATTCCATTGTAGCAGCACTCACTGATGGTGATTTTTCACTTGCTGCAGGAGGAACCCTTACATATGTGGATGGTAAAAAATTTTGGGCCTTTGGACATCCCTTTGAAGAAACTGGAAAATGTGATATGAACCTCTACTCTTCTGATGTTGTTACAGTTTTAAAAAATTTAAACAACAGCTTCAAACTCTTTACACTTGGAAATCATATAGGACGGGTAAATTTCGATGAGACCACTGGCATTTCAGGCATTTTTGGAGAAAAAGCAAACACATTGCCCGCTACTTTAAAACTGACATTAGATGGAAAAATAGTTGGTAATTACAAATTCAATATTATGAGAAATCCCATATTTACACCCTTTTTATACACAATTGCCATACAAAATACCCTGATTTCATACTATAGACTTTATGGCGATACCACAATTAAATTAAGCGAAGATATTGATGTTGTCAATCATCCTTCGGTTCATTTTGAAAACTACCTATATGGAAATATGAATATTGCAAAGGGCGTTGCCCAATTTTTGGCTCTGCCTATTTATTTTTTAAATTTTTCAGGATTTGAAAATGTTAAATTAAAAAAAATATCCACGGAAATAGACCTGTATAGTAAAAGAGAAATTGCAACCATTGATAAAATATGGGTAAACAAAAAAGGAGTCTTTCCTGGCGATGATGTAAAACTTCATATTGAATATCTCTTAAATAAAAGTAAAAGAATTATCAGAAATTACGATTTCTATATTCCCGAGGAAATTACACCTGGAAATTTGAAAGTCTACATAGGAGATGGTGGAAATTTAATGAAATTGGACAGTGAAATTGAACCTGATATAAACACCATTTCAACATTAGGGCAACTTATAAAACTTTTAAACGATGTAAAGGAAAACAACAAATTATATGTAAAAATTTACAGAAAGGGTAACGGAATACTTATTGGGGGAAAACCTCTAATGGCAATCCCATATTCCTATGATAAACTACTCACTTCAAATAAAGTCTTTTTCAATATTGAGAAAATAAAGAATATCCATTATGTGGAATCAAACTTTGACCCTGAAAATTTTTTAATTAAGGGCTATAAAATATTTAATTTTAAGGTAAAAAATCCCAAAGAGGTTAAATAAATATGGTTAGAAAAATTTTTTTTTCCCTTTTTATACTTGTAATGTTTTCACCTATTCTTTCGTCACACGTTAATTTTATAAATGTTGATACTTATCAAGATTTCTTAGAAGGCAAAAAAATAGAAAATTTATCCGTTTCGTATGAAGGCAGAATGTATCTTTCAGCAGGATTAAAAGAATTTTCAAAGGTTGATGTACCAGTTTTAACCTGTGGTGTTTTTGACAACGTAGGCAATCTATTTGTTGCAAGTGCAGGAACCGGGAAAATATATGAAATTAATCCAGGTGGAAAGTCTACTCTTTTTTATACAAGTGATGACAAAAATATTTTTACAATGGCCTTTTTAGCAGATGGCACACTTGTTGCAGGGACTTCTCCATCTGGAAAACTCGTTTTCATTTCAAAAGATGGAAAAAGCGTTAAAAAAATTGATATTCCGGCAAGATATATATGGAAAATACTTGTTACAAAAGGTGGAGATATTTATGTTGGTACAGGAATGCCTGGAAAAATTTTTAAAGTAAAGGGAGATGATGTTGAAGAAATATTTGACTCAAAAAATAACCACATCACTGCAATGCAATTTAATACAGATGGAAACATTCTTTTTGGTGTATCAAATGGGGGAATTTATGAACTGACACTTCAAGATAATGAAATTTTATCAATTTTTGACACCGGGGTTAAAGAAATAAGAGATATAAAAGTTGACAAAAATGGTATTATATATATTCTTTGCACAAAGGGAAAAAAGAAAGGTTTTTCAACACCTTCAAAAACTAAATTAAACCTTTCTCTTTCTGTAGTTTTAAATAAATCAAAGGAAAATAAAAAGAAAAACAGAGGTAGTATATTTCCAATTGCAAAGAACAACAATATTAAGGGAAAGATTTCCATTCTTTATAAAATAGATAAAGATTTCAATATTACAATCCTATGGAGTTCCGGCAAGGAAATAGGATTTTCTCTTCTAATTGGAAAAGATAATTCTGTATTTATAGCTACCCTTTCGGGAAGAATTTACAAAATTGATCCGCTGGAATACACAACATTACTCTGTGAAAAGAAAGACAATGAATTTACACTACTATTAAGTAAAAAGAAAAATTTTTATGTTATATCTTCAAATCCTGGAAAAATATATTTGTTAAGCAAAGAGACTCCATTAAAAGGAGAATATTTTTCTAAAATTTTCGACACAAAATTCCTTTCAAAGCCAGGTGTTGTCTCCATTGACAAGAATGGAAAAGGATTAAAATGTGAATATTTTATTAGAGGAGGAAATGTAAAAGAACCAGATGACACATGGAGTATCTGGGGAAAAGTAGAAAATATTAAAAAGCCAATGAGGTACTATCAGATAAAATTAGTGCTAAAAGACCCATCTGGAGCTACTCTTGATTCAACTCAAAATTATGTAGAATCCTTAGATTTCTCATACTTACCAATGAACCAAAAACCTATACTTAAAGGCGTTTTTGTTAATTCACCGGGAATAATTTTTTCAAAACCAATTGTTATAAATCAGGGTAAGATTTTTCCAGATTTTGGAAAATATTCCACACTTAATGTTCCAGGATATATAATGAATTCTTTAAATATCCCAAATATTCAAACATCAAGAAAGATATTTTATCCAGGTGCATATTCAATATATTGGACATCTGAAGATAAAGATGGAGATACTTTATCGTATTCAATATTTTATAGAAGTGAAGGTGAAAACAATTGGGAATTATTCAGGAAGGATTTAAAATATAATTTTGTAAACATAATGAAGGGTGAATTAAAAGACAATGTTTATTTCTTTAAAATAGTTGCCTCTGATAAAAAAAGTACTGAATGCCCCCCACCTAAAACGGATTTTATAATAACCAAAAAAGTTATAATTGATACCACTGGACCGGAAATAAAATTTGAAAGGATAAAAGACGTTTTAAAAGTAAATGTTAAAGACTCATTATCGACCATTTATGGTGCTGAATATAGATTTTCCGATGAAAAAATGTGGACAAAAATATTGCCAGATGATGGAATTTCAGATGAAAAGGCTGAAAGATATACAATAACCTTAAATCCAGATGAAAAGGGAAAAGTACTTATTTTTAGAGCACTTGACTATTCTGGTAACCTAAATGTAAATAAAATTCCAATTGATTAATGGTGTAAAAATGGAAAAACTTGATGGCAAAAAAATTTCAGAAAAATTTTTATTTGAAGTAAAAAAAGAGGTGGAATATCTAAAAAATAGATTAAACAAATCACCAGTTCTTGCCACAGTTCTTGTGGGAGACAATCCGGCTTCTAAAGTTTACGTTTCGAGGAAAATAAAAACCTGTCAAAAAGTTGGTATTGGTTCAATGGATATTAAACTTCCCTCTTCAATAAGAGAAGGTGATCTACTGAACGAAATAGACAGGTTAAATAAAAATGATGATGTAAATGGCATACTGGTTCAACTTCCACTCCCACCACATATTGATGTTGAAAAGGTAATATCATTTATCTCTCCCATTAAAGATGTGGATGGATTTCACCCTGTTAACCTTGGAAACCTTTTAAGAGGGAACGATTCCCTCTATCCATGTACTCCTTTTGGTATAATAAAACTCTTAAAGGAATATGATATCCAGGTAGAGGGGAAAAACTGTGTCATAATTGGAAGAAGCGTAATAGTTGGAAAGCCTCTTGCACTCTTGCTTCTGAAAGAAAATGGAACCGTTACAATCTGCCACTCAAAAAGTAAAAATTTAAAAGAAATTTCAAAAAGCGCTGATATTTTGATTGCGGCAATTGGAAAACCCGGATTTGTAACACCTGATTACGTAAAAAAAGGTGCTGTGGTTATTGACGTTGGAATAAATTCAATAAGTGATAAAAATTATGCCTTTAGAATAAAAGGTGAGGTAGGATTAAAATCTATTGAAAAGAAAGGATACCTTCTTGTTGGAGATGTGGAATACAAAACAGTTTCTAATATTGCTTCCTATATAACACCAGTACCTGGAGGAGTGGGACCTCTTACAATTTCCATACTCATGGAAAATACGCTTAAAGCTTTTAAATTACAACGAGGGATTAAAAATGATTAAAAAAACTGTCTTTCTTTTGATTGTTATTCTATTTTTTTCTTTTTCTATGGGTAAAAGTAAATGTATTAAGGTGGGGTCATCCCCTGAATTTATTAAAATTTCTCCTGATGGAAAATATGGTGTAATTTCTCTTTATGGAGAAGACAAAATTGCTGTATTTAAGATTGATTCACCTGAGAAAATAAAAAAATATCCATGTGGTAGCAAGCCTCTTGGACTTGATTTTAGCATTGATGGCAAATATCTTTTTGTAGTAAGTAGTGATGCAGGTGTAGTTAATGTGTTAAGCACCAAGGACTTTAAAATTATTAGCTCATTGAAATGTGGAGATTTACCTTCAAATGTTCTTGCACTTAAAGATGGTGAGAGAATTGCTGTGGCAAATTATGGAAGTGGTAAATGGGGGAGAGTTGATTTTATAAATTTGAACGTTGGTAATGTTGTAGGTAGTGTGAAAGTTGGGGTTAAACCCCTTGGCCTTGCGTCGGACATGCTTTCAAGAAAAATTTATGTCGCAAATTCTGCAGAAAATTATATATCCATTATTGATACAAAAAATTATGAGGTAACGAAAAAAGTAATAGTTGGAAAAAATCCTTCAATAATTGCAAATGGAAATAACTATAAAAATTTATATATTACATCAACAGGGGACAACAAACTTGTTGTTTTTAACATACTCAGAGAAAAGGTTATAGGTAAAATTATATGTAAAGGTGGACCATTTGGAATAGATGTAATTGATAATTTGATTGGTGTAGGTTGTTATTATTCAAATGAAATAAAATTTTATGATAAATCATTTAACAAAGGACTTTTAAAAACCATACCAGTCCATAAAAATATTGTGGGGGTTGCATTTTCAAATAAGACAAAAAAGCTGTATATACTATCTGAAGGGGATGACTGCATGGAAGTAATTCCAATAAAAGAACTTTTAAAAGAGGTAAGTAATGAAGAAAAGACTGAGTAAAGACGAATATTTTGCTATTCTTGCAAAAATAGCAGGTGCAAGATCCATATGTGTCAGGCACCAAATAGGAACGGTGATTGTAAAAGATGGACATGTAATCTCCACAGGATACAATGGCCCGCCAAAGGGATATACTCATAAATATTGTAATCCATGCATAAAGGACACTGAAAACATTGACAGTAATAGAGGTCATTCCCTATGTCCAGCAACACACTCAGAGGCAAATGCAATTGTACAGGCAGCATATCAGGGAATTTCAACAAAAGGCGCTACAATGTACACAACCCTTTTCCCTTGTGATCAGTGCCAGAGACTTATAATAAACGCTGGAATTGTAGAAGTGGTATATATGTATGACTATCCTGCTTTAAGAAATATGCTTGAAGAGGTTGGAGTAAAAGTTAGAAAAATTGTTCCTCCAGAAATTGACCACACAGAATTTCTAAATCTTGGTAGATGAGATGGGTATTAAGGAAAGGGAACTCCTTATTTCCGGAATATTTTCATCTCTTCTCTTTTTCACCATTTCAGCAC